>JBEIUL010000290.1:0-3960 GCA_040374395.1 Phycisphaeraceae bacterium | reverse complement strand
GTCACCTCCGTCGTCACCCCCGTCCTCACCTTTCATGGACCCGATCCGATCCCTGCTCGCGCTCGCCTCCCGTCGTCTCGCCGCCGGCCGGTCGCTGTCCGTCGCCGCGTGGTCGTGCACGGGGGCGGCGACGCTCGTCCTGCTGCTCGTCCTTCTCGAGCGGAGTTCGCCCGCGGTCGCGTTGCCCTGGACGCCCATCCTCATCACGCTCGGGGCGGCGGTCGCGGTCATCGCGATCGCGGTCACGCGAGCGACCCGCCCATCCGAGGTCGAGCTCTCGGTCCTCGTCGACGAGCGGCTCGGCCTGAAGGAACGCATCTCGACGGCCCTCGCCGTCCGCGAGAGATCCGACCCGTTCGCGCGGGCGGCGTGCGAGGACGCGGTCCGGACCGCGTCCGACCGCTCGGTGCGCGAACGCGCCGGGCGTGCGTTCCCGATCCGCGTCGGCCGTGAGGCGGGATTCGCCGCGGGATCCGTCGCGATCGCGGCGCTCGCGTTCCTCTTCCTGCCGCAGGGCGATCTCTTCCGCCGCGAGGAGACGCCCGACCAGGCGGCGCTCGTCGCGATCCGCACCGAGACCGACGCGGCGATGGAGGAGATCCTCCGCAAGGTCGAGGAGAACCCGGCCCTCGCGGCGCAGCTCCGCCAGAAGGGCGAGCTCGGCGACGCCGCGCCGCGTCCGGACGAGCGGGCCGCCGAGCCGCCGGCCACGCCCGAGGAGGCCAAGCGCGAGGCGATCCGCCGCATGAACGAGCTCCAGCGGAAGCTCGAGGAGATCGCCAAGGGCGAGCAGGCGATGGCGACCGAGGCGTTGAAGCAGCAGCTCCAGAAGCTCGAGTCGCTCGACTCGATGGGCGATGCCGAGGTGAAGGAACTCGCCGACGCGCTCCAGCAGGGCGACTTCGCCGCGGCGAAGGCCGCGCTCGAGAAGATGCGCGAGGAAGCCGCGGGGAAGTCCGACGCCGAGAAGAAGGAACTCGAGGCCAAGCTCAACCAGCTGGCCGAGCAGATCGGGCAACTCGGCGAGAACCGCGAGCAGCTCGAGGAGGCCCTCCGCAAGGCCGGTCTCGATCCCGCCGCGGCCGGCAACCCTGACGCGGCCCGACAGGCGATCGAGAACGCGAAGAACCTCACCGAGGCCCAGAAGGACCAGCTCAAGAAGGCCATGCAGTCCCAGGAGGCCGCCCAGAAGAAGCTCAAGGAGCTCGAGCAGGGGCTGAAGGAGTGCGCGAACGGCATGTGCCAGGGCGGCCAGGACGGCGGCGGGGGCCAGAAGTCGGGTTCCCAGGGCAAGCAGGGCGACCAGTCCGGCGGCGATCCGTCCGGCCAGTCGGGTCAGCAGGGCGGCCAGGGCGCCGGCGGGATGGAGGCGATGCTCTCCGAGCTCGAGATGGCCCAGCAGATGGCCGACGCCGCCGAGGCCGCCGCGAGCGAGGCCGAGAGCCAGTCGCAGTCGATGGGCGAGGGCCTCGGCCAGATGGCCGGCGCGTGCAAGAGCGACTCCGATTCCGACCAGGTCAACATGATCGACGGCGTGCGCGAGGGTGGCCGCGGCCGCGCGGGCGGCGGCAAGACGCCTACCGCGCCGACGCCCACCGGCACCAGGCTCTCGAAGGAGAAGACCAAGCTGCAGAAGGGCGACATCATCGCGCGACAGCTCGTCGAGGGCGAGGTCGAGATCGGCGAGGCGACGATTCCCCTCGCACCGGCCGAGGGCGAGGTCGACGCGAGCGTCGAGGGCGGCGTGAGCGAGGATCGCGTGCCCACCCACCTCAAGGACGTCCACAAGCACTACTTCGGCGAGCTCA
Organism: Phycisphaeraceae bacterium; assembly: GCA_040374395.1. Classification (GTDB taxonomy): domain Bacteria; phylum Planctomycetota; class Phycisphaerae; order Phycisphaerales; family SM1A02; genus JBEIUL01. The sequence continues at coordinate 2,152 of JBEIUL010000290.1, read as the reverse complement.
AGAAGCGGATCGAGGCCAGGCAGAAGGCCCCGACACCGTGAGCGTGGGCGGGTTCCGGGCCGGGCTGACGGTCGCGATCCTCTCGCTCGGCGTCATCGCGTGCGGGAAGGACGAGGGCGTCGTCGTGTACGTCTCGGCCGACGAGAGCGTGGCGAGGCCGGTGCTCGCGGCGTTCACCGACGAGACGGGCATCGCCGTGACGCCGGTCTTCGACACCGAGGCCACGAAGACGACCGGGCTCGCGAACCGGCTGCGGGCCGAGCGGGACCGGCCCCGCGCCGACCTCTTCTGGTCGAGCGAGATCGCGCACACCGTGACGCTCGCCGACGAGGGGGTCCTGGTCGCCCCGACGGGTGCGACGCCGGTCGACTGGCCCGAGACGCTCCGCGACGGGCAATCCCGCTGGTTCGCCTTCGCGCCGCGGGCCCGCGTGATCGTCGTGCCCGAATCGATGCCCGAGGACGAGCGGCCCGTGACGTGGATGGACCTGACCGACGAGCGGTGGCGGGGCCGCATCGCGATGGCCGATCCTCGATTCGGCACGACCCGCACGCACCTCGGCGCGATGCGATGGTGGTGGGAGCGCGAGGTCATGCCCGGCTACTTCGACGCGTGGGCCGAGGGCCTCGCCGAGAACGAGGTCAGGCTCCTCACGAGCGGGAACGCGGGGGTCGTCGACGCGGTCGCCCGCGGCGAGGCGCTCGTCGGGCTCACCGACACCGACGACGTCTTCGCGGCGCGGGAGCGGGGGGCGGTCGAGCGCGGATTCCAGGTGGAGCTCGTCTACCCGCGGCATGCAACCGACGCGAGGACGCCCGCCGGAGGGACGCTGCTCATCCCGAACACGGTCGCGATCGTCGCGGGCTCGTCGCGACCCGACGAGGCCCGTCGCCTGCTCGAGTTCCTCCTCTCCGAACAGGTCGAGCGGATGCTCTTCGAGAGCCCGTCCCGCAACATCCCGCGGCGGCTCGCGCTCGATCCCGAGGCGGCGGCGAGGTTCGTGCCGCCCGGGCCCGTCGAGATCGACTGGGCGTCGGCGTCGAGGATCTCGGACGAGGCGGTGAAGTCCTTCCTCGACGCGACGGAAGGCGCCGGGAGGCGTCGCGCCGAGCCGGCGTCGCCGGCCCGCGAATCCGAGGAAGCGGTCACGCCGTGAGTCGCGGCTCGCGCGGGGGCGTCGTGGCCTGGACGGTGATGGCCGCGGCGGTCCTCCTGCTGCTCGCCATCCCGGCGACGGCGCTCGTCGTCGACGCTCGCGGCGGGGCCGCCGGCCGCGGCGTGCCGCTCGCGACGGGAGGGCTGTCGACGATCGAGGGACCGGTGGGGGCGATGGCGCTCCTCGCGAGATCGCTCGCATGGGCCGTCGCGGTCGCCGCGGGGGCGGCGATCGCCGGATCGTTCGCGGCTCGGGGCTTGGCTTTCGCGTGGTTCGGCGCAGCGCGGGGACGCTCGATCGCCCCGGCCGTCGCGACGGTCGCGCTCGGCTCGCTCACGTTGCTTCCGCCGTCGCTGCTCGTCTATTCGCTCTGGTCGGCGACCGGTCCCGGCACGGCGCTGGGCGAGTGGACCGGTCTCGGCGAGGACGCGGTCCGCGGGCGGCACCTGTCGCTGGCCCTCGGCCTCCTCCTGTGGGCGACGCCGGCGGCCACCATCGTCGTCGCGGCGTGGCGGGCGGCCCACCCCGATCGCGGGATCGAGTTGCGTCGGCTCGACGGCGTCCGGGGCGCGGCGGAAGTGCTCGCGCGAGCTCGCCACGCGCGGCCCGGAGCTTTCCTCGCGATGCTCGCGGTCGGGCTCGGGATCTTCGGCGAGACGGTCGGGTTCGATCTCGCGCAGGTCCGCACCTACGGATACGAGCTGCGGGCGCTCGACGCCCTCGGCGCCGCGCCGGGCGAACTCGTGCGGCTCGCCTGGCCCGCCGCGGTCGTCGCGGTCGCGTGCGGTTTCGCGGCGCTGCGGGTCGCGCGTCCGGGGCCGGAACGCGGCCGCGTGCCGATCGACGCCCAGCCGTCGCCCTTCACCCGCATCGCCTTCGCCCTCACGATCGCGATTCCCGCGGCGGCGGTCGTCTTCCTGCTCGTCCGCATCGCGGGCCTCGCCTCGATCGGCTCGTTCGTCACCCTCCACGGCGGCTCGGCCCTCGCGAGCCTCG
>JBEIUL010000219.1:0-4835 GCA_040374395.1 Phycisphaeraceae bacterium | reverse complement strand
CGCTTCGCGAGGCGATCGAGCGGGCGGTGCGGAAGGCGCGATGACGCCCCGATCCGCCCGGGAAACGCGGCCGCCTCTGCCGTAGAATCACGCCCCCGTGAAGCGTCCGCCGCTCGCCATCCCGTTCGTCCTCGTGCTGCTCTGCGTCGGCCTCGTGACCGGCTGCGCGAACCGCAAGGTCCGCGTCGCGACCGACGCGACCGGCGGCTCGACCGCCCGCACGTTCGCCGCGAACGAGCTCGGCGAGCAGGACCTCGCCCGGCTCCGCACCGCCTACGCCGCCGAGCCGGTCGCCGACGAGGACACCGGCGGCCAGCGGGTCGAGGGCGAGTTCGGCGCGGCCCTCCCGAGCGAGATGGGCAACCGCAACGGGCTCTCCGAGATCCGGACCTCGCTCGGCGCGAGCCGCTTCTATTACGAGGCGATGGCCGAGCCGGCCGACGAGTGGCAGGCGTTCCGCGCCCGCATGGACGCCGGCGAGCTCTGGCTGAGGCTCTTCGGGGCGTGGAGCGCCGAGCGGATCAAGGACCCGTCGCGCCGCGAGGAATGGAAGGCGCACGTCGAGCAGGTGCTCGTCCCGCTCTTCGGTACCGGCATGATGATGTACTCGTCGGCGCAGGCCTCGGTGCAGAGCCAGCGGATCGGGGCCAAGATCCGCGAGTCCGACGACTTCCGCCCGATGACCGACGACGAGCGCTTCCGGCAGCGGACGTTCCTGCCGCTGCTCATGCTGCTCGGCGAGCGGGGAATCCTCGACGCGGGCGAACTGCAGAAGCTGCTGCTCCTCGGCAACGACGGGAATGCCTCGGCCGAGGAACGGAAGTGGGCGGCCGACCGGGTGCTGATCCCGGCGATCCTGCGGCAGGTCAAGAAGTTCAACCCCGAGATCGATTCGCTCTCGACGCCGCAGCTCGTCGCCCTCGGCTTCGGCTTCCTGCTCTGGGTGAACGCACCCTCCGAGGCCCGCGACGCGGTGCTGCTCGCGTCGCCGGCGATTCCCGAGGAGGACCGGGAGAAGGTCCGGAAGGGCGGGGCGGCGTCGATGACCGTCTCGCTGCCGCCTCCGTACGGGGTCGATCCGCGGCGGCGGGCGAAGCCGACCGAGGTCGACGTGCGGCTCAAGACCGGGGCGAGGCCGTGGCTCACGAACGGCGATTGGGACGAGAAGACCGGCGAGGTGGTGTTCAGGACCCGCCTCTTCGACGCGAACAACCGGACGATCATCTTCTCGCCGGTCTTCTACGCGAGCTGGTCCGAGCCCGACGCCGCCGAGCAGGAGCGGCTGTTCGGATCGACGATCCTTGACGAGAACGCCCTCGCCGACTACTGCCTGCTGCTCGCCGCGATGCCCGAGGACGTGCGCGAGGATTGGGACGCCGCGGTCAAGACCCTCGCCGAGAAGGGCGACGCGGGACCGATGGCCCGGTTCGCGGCCGCGAACGGGAATCGGCGGCCGCTCCCGAAGCCGCTCGCGGAGTGGCTCGCGAGGAAGGCCGGCCCCGCGTCGTGACGGCCGGCCCGGGCCGGCGCCGGGGTATCCTTCCCGGATGCGCTCGATCATCGCATTGCTTGACGGGAGCCTCGATTACGCGGGGCTCTTCCCGCCCGCGAAACTTGACATGGCTCCGGCGGTCGCGAACTTCGCGCGGTACCGCGCGGGGACCGAATCGTGGATCCTCGCCCGCATGGTCGTTCCGGCCTCGCGGCTGAAGGAATTCGACGCCGCCGCGGAATCGCTCCTGCCGCCGGTGAACGGCCCCGGCGACGACGACGCCTGGCCGGTGAGCGGGCTCCTGCCGCCCGCGGGTGACGCCGACTTCGTCCGCGGCGTCGAGGCGATCACCCGGTTCAACGATCGCCACGCGATGGCGGGGGCGGGTTCGGCCCTCATCGACACCGTCGAGTTCAAGGCGAGCTCGGCCGACGAGATCGACGAGGCGCTCGAGACCCTCGACGACGAGATCTTCCCGTACATCGAGATCGACGCCAAGAAGGACCCCCGCGGACTCATCACGAGCCTGTCGGACCTTGCGGTCGGCGCGAAGATCCGCACCGGCGGGCTGGCGCCGGCCGACCACCCGTCGCCCGAGGAGGTCGCCCGTTTCGTCTTCGCTTGCCGGGCCGCCGACGTGCCGCTCAAGGCCACGGCCGGCCTGCACCATCCGTACCGCCACGAGGCGGCCTCGGTCGGCTGTCGCCAGCACGGCTTCCTGAACTTCTTCCTCGGCTGCTGCCTCGTCGCCGAGGATCGGATCGGCGAATCTGAACTCGCCGAGATGCTCGCCGACGAGCGGGCCGACTCGTTCTCGTTCCGCGAGGATTCGCTCGCGTGGCGCGACCGGAAGGTGAGCGTCGCCGAGGTGCGGGCGGCCCGCGAGCGGTTCGTGCACTCGTTCGGTTCCTGCTCGGTCGACGAGCCGATCGCCGACCTGCGGGCGGGCGGCCTGCTGCCGGCCGGCGAGGGGGTCGCGCGATGAGCGGCGTGAATCCGGCCGATCCGGCGCATCCGGCGCTGCGATCATTCGTCGCGGGTGCGAATGACGCGAACGGCGACTTCCCGATTCAGAACCTGCCGTTCGGCTCGATCGACACCGGCCAGCCGGTCGTCGCGGTCCGTATCGGTGACTTCGCGCTGGATCTCGATCTCGCGGCGGACAAGGGCCTCCTCGACCTCGCGGCGATCGCCGGCGGCGACGTCGACGCGACGAGGCTCGAGTACGTCTTCCTCGGCGACTGCGCCGCGGTCGCGGCGCTGCCGGGGGCGGTCCGGCGCCGCCTCCGGGTCGCGGTCGCGGGTCTCCTTGCCGAGGGCTCGCCGCGGCGGAAGGACGTCGAGGCGTGCCTGCATCCGCTGACCGGGCCCGAAGCGGTGACGGAACTCCTTCCCTTCGCGATCGGCGACTACACCGACTTCTACGCGTCGCTGCACCACGCGACGAACGTCGGCTCGATGTTCCGCCCGACGAATCCGCTGCTGCCGAACTGGAAGCACGTGCCGATCGGGTACCACGGCCGGGCGAGTTCGATCGTGCCGAGCGGAACGCCGATCGTCCGGCCGCACGGTCAGACCGTCGCGAACGACGAGGGCCCGCCGGGCTTCGGTCCGAGCCGCCTCATGGACTACGAGCTCGAGGTCGGATTCTTCGTCGGCGAGGGGAACGAGCTCGGCTCGACGATTCCCGTCGCTGACGCGTGGCGGCGGATCTTCGGCTTTTGCCTCGTGAACGACTGGAGCGCCCGCGACGTCCAGAAGTGGGAGTACCAGCCGCTCGGGCCGTTCTTGGCGAAGAACTTCGCGACGTCGATCTCGCCGTGGGTGGTGACGACGGATGCCCTCGAACCGTTTCTTGTATCGGGGCCGCCCCGCGGCGAGGGCGATCCGGCGCCGCTGCCGTATCTGGTCGATCCCGCGGGCCGGAACATCGATCTCACGCTCGAGGTGCTCGTCGCGAGTGCGGCGATGCGAGAGAAGGGCATGGCCCCGACGCGGGTCTCGCTCGGCGGCTTCCGCGACATGTTCTGGACGCCGGCGCAGATGCTTGCCCATCACGCGAGCGGCGGGTGCAACATGCGGACGGGCGATCTCCTCGCGAGCGGTACGGTGTCGGGACCGACGAAGGAATCACGCGGGTGCCTGCTCGAGCGCACCTGGCGAGGTACCGAGCCGATCACGCTCGGTGACGGCACCGAACGCAAGTTCCTCCAGGATGGCGACGAGGTCATTCTTCGGGGCTGGTGCGCGAAGCCGGGTTTCCCGCGGATCGGGCTCGGCGAGTGCCGGGGCATCGTGCGGCCGGCGCGGGGGTGAGGGGCGACGGGGCGAGCGAGGGCCGTCGTGGCTGTCACTGGGGTGGGCGGTCCGCGACCGCCCTGGATGGACGCTGGAGCCGTTCGCCGGTTGGGCCGGGAACGACGAGGCCACGCCTCGTCGTGGTTCTCCCGCGCCGTCGTCGCAGGCGATGATTCGCGAGATTCCTGGCCGAAGTGTCCTTCCGCCACGGGGCATGGCCCCGTCGTTCCGCGCCTTGGGCCTACGAAGGTCTCGCGTGCGTCGTCGACGCTTGTCTCGTCAGCGGTCCGTCGCGGTGGCCGGGTCGACCAAGATCGCGTCGCCTGCCTCCACCCCCAACCTCTCCCACGTCCCCGCCCGAACCTCGATCGCGTACGCCGGCTTCCCCGGCGATCGATACCGCGGCAGCCGCTCCCAATACTCCGACAGCCCCTCGCCCGCGCGCATCGGCTCGACCGGCATGGTGAACCGTGCGAGCACCGTGCCTCGCGAATCAAGGAACGCGAGATCGAGCGGCATCACGCACCCCGACATCCAGAACCCGTCCCCGTCGCGCCACTCGTCCAGCCGGAACAGCATGCCGCCATCCGCCGGCAGCTCGGTCACGCCCATCAGCCCGCGGGCGATTTCCTGCGGAGACTCGGCCACGACGAGCGAAAACCGCTCGTCAGCGATCATCACCGTCACCCGCGGCCGTTCCGATGCGAGCGGATTCATCGCGCACCCCGCAAGCGTCGTCGCGACCGCCGCCGCCCTCAATCCCACGTGTTCGCGGCCTTCGTCTCGCCGGTGCGGACGCCGGGCTTGGCGGCCTTCGCCTTCGCGCCGGCCTTGGCCTTACCCTTCGCCGCCGGCGCCTTCACGGGCTTCGCCGTCCGGGCGTGCCCATGCGACGCTCCGTTCGCCGCGCCGTTCGCGTGGCCGTTCGAGCTGCCGTTCGCACGGGCCTTGTCCGCGAGTAACCGCGCCGCCGCGACCTGCGGGTCTTCCTCCCACGACATCGGGTACGCCAGATCATCGAGATCCAGCGCCGCCTGCGTCGGAT
>JBEIUL010000180.1:0-5450 GCA_040374395.1 Phycisphaeraceae bacterium | reverse complement strand
GTGCGAACGTTTCCACGCCGTGCCGATCTCATCGGCGATCTCCCCGACCGTCGAACCGTCGCGGGAAAGCACATGAGCGAAGAGCCGCGAGGTCGGGGCGAGCACGCTCTCGACGGAGCGGATTCGCTCGAGCCTCGCCCCGAGGTCGTCCCAGCCCTCACGGCGGCATCGCCGGATGATCTCCCTCGTCGCGTCGAACCAGTTGATGCTCTCGCCGTCGGGAACATCGCGCAGCGCGGTCGCCAGCTGCCGCTGCCGCCCTGCCGTGCGGTCGGGATCGATCCCGAGCACCAGGTGCCGCTCGTAGAACCCGGCCGCGCGACGGAGGAAGCCCCGATCCAGCAGCAGCGCGACCCGCTCGAGGATCCCGCGATCGGCCTTGTGCGGGTCGAGCGTCGGCCGCTCCTCGGAAAGCAGGCGGCGGATCCTTGCGAGTTCCGCATTCCCGAGCAGCGGCATGGCCTCGGACTCGATGAATCGCTCGGCGGCTTGCGTGAGACGCAGCGGGTCGCCCTCGAGCAGGCCCGACGCCCGGGACGGGCCGATGTAGAGACCCCACAGTCCGTAGGTCTTCTGGCTGGAGAGGATCTGGTCCTCGCCGCGTTCGGAGAGACGGATCGTCCCGCCGCCGGAGAGCCTCGCGCGGACCGTCTCGGTGCCGCGGAAAGACCAATCTTCGTTGACGGAGGCCCGCGCGTACCCGCACAACTGTTCCCACTTGAGGAATCCGGCGAGGTCCCGTTCGGGCCCGAGTCGGTCGCGGAGCCCCGCGAGGATCGCGAAACCGACCAGGGTGATCGTGAAATCGTGGACCGAGACGCTGACCGTGGTAAGGTTGCCCACCACGTGGCGCCCGAACCGGGTCCAGGCCGGTTGGCATCCCAATGGATCACGCGAGCCCTTGACGGCCGCCCGGGAGTCGACGTCGGTGAGGAACGGTCCGGGCACGATCGGGGCGGATGATAGGAATTCGTTCGCCGGCGTGCGGACCGCATGCCACAATCCCCCCATGCCCCACGGCCCGCGACGCATCCCGCCCCATCGCCGACCGGCCCCGGCCGACGCGGCCGACGGCCATCTCGACGAGCCGGTCTTCCCGCCGGTGACCGACGAGGAGCGGAAGCGGATCGAGCGGTTCGAGACCGCGTACAACCGGGTCGACCGGGAACTCATGCGAATCGCGGGCGAGGTGCCCGAGGGCCGCAAGCGATCGTTCACCTCGCTCGTGCGGAGCGTCGCCTCGCGCCGGCCGGCGATCCGGCCGCTCGAGGAGTTCCTCTTCGAGGTCGGTCGCCTGCGGAACGCGATCGTGCACGGCCGCTACGACGGGCAGGGCGCCCTCGCGATCCCGACCGAGGGAACGGTGCGGAAGCTCGAGCAGGTCGACACCCTGCTCGCGGCGCCGCACCGGCTGCTGCCGCGGTTCGCGCGGCTGGTGCTCCGGCTCGACGCCGGCCGCTCGCTCGCGGATGCGCTGGAACTCGTCCGCACCAGCGGCTTCGCCCGCTTTCCCGTCTACCGCGGCGACGAGTTCCTGGGACTGCTCACCGCCAACGGCATCACGCGGTTCGTCGCCGCCCAGGACCTGAACGACGGTTGCACCGGCGACCTGCGGACGGTCACCGTCGGCGAGGTGCTCGAGCGCGACCACCGCCGCGATCTCGTGCGGTTCCTGCCCGAGTTCGCGACGCTCGACGATGCGATCCACGCGTTCGTCTCCGATCGCCGCCTCGACTGCGTGCTGGTCACGCAGGACGGCTCGGCCCACCGGCCGCCGCTGACGCTCATCACCAGCCGCGACCTCTTCAACGGCCACCCCGGGCCGGAGTGACGCGATGGCCGCGGGCCGTACCATCCTGCACGCCGACCTCGATGCGTTCTACGCCTCGGTCGAGCAGCTCGACGACCCGTCGCTGCGGGGGAAACCGGTGCTGGTCGGCGGAGGCCGGCGAGGCGTGGTCTGCGCCGCGAGCTACGAGGCGCGGGCGTTCGGCTGCCGGAGCGCGATGCCGATGGGCCAGGCGATCGCGCAGTGCCCGCACGCCGCGGTCGTGAAGCCGCGGTTCGATCGCTACGCCGAGCTGTCGGCCCGCTTCATGGCGATCCTCGGCGACGTCTCGCCGCTCGTCGAGCCGCTGTCGCTCGACGAGGCGTTCGTCGACGCGACCGGCTCGACGCGGCTCCTCGGCGACGGGCGGACGATCGCGGCGGCGGTGCGACGGCGCACCCGCGACGAGCTGGGCCTCGCGGTCTCGGTCGGCGTGGCCCCGAACAAGTTCGTCGCGAAGATCGCGAGCGACCTCGAGAAGCCCGACGCGCTCGTCGTCTTCGGCCCCGCGGGCCTCGCCGAGCGCCTTGCCCCCCTGCCGGTCGAGCGGATGTGGGGCGTGGGGCCGGTCGGGGCGAAGCGGCTGCGCGACGCGGGGTTCCGCACCTTCGGAGACCTGCAGCGGGCCGATCCGGTCGCGCTTCGCGAGCTGCTCGGCTCGTACGCCGATCGCACCGTCTCGCTCGCCCGCGGCGACGACGACCGGCCCGTCGTGGCCGACCGCGATCCGGTCTCGGTCGGCCACGAGCAGACCTTCGGCGAGGATCTTGCGCATCCCGACGACGCCGAGGCCGAACTCCTCGGCCAGGCCGAGCTCGTCGCGGCCCGACTTCGCCGGAAAGGCCTCCGCGCCCGCGGCATCACGCTCAAGCTCCGGTTCAGCGATTTCCGCACCATCACCCGCTCGGCGACGCTGCCCGAGGCGACCGACCGGACCGACCTCCTCCGCGACGCCGCCCGCGCGACTTTCCGGGCATTCTCCACCGCGGAAGGCTTCCGCCCGCTGCGGCTCGTGGGCTTCACCGCGACGCGGCTCGAGGGAGGGCCCGACGCCCCGGGGACGCAACTCGATCTCTTCGCCGCGAACGATCCCGAGCACCTCCGCAAGACCCGGCTCGACCGGGCCGCCGACGCGATCCGGGCCCGCTTCGGCAAGGACGCGATCGGCCACGCCGACGCCTCGCGGCTTCCCCCGCGCGCTCCGAAGCCGGAACCCCTACCCTGAGCGGGTGGACTTCCTCTTCGCCCTCGACCTGACCGACTTCGCCGGCTGGATCCCCGCGGTGATCTTCCCGTCGGCGAGCTTCCTGCAGTTCATGGCCATCGTGCGGCGGAAGAGCGCGGCCGGCGTCTCGGCCCTGTCGTGGCTGCTCTTCGCCGTCGCGAACGTCTCGCTCTTCTTCTACATGGAGCGATACTTCGAGATCCAGTCGATCGTCGGCGCGCTCGGCACCGCGATCGTGAACCTGCTGGTCGTCGCCGCGATCTGGTGGTACCGCGACGGCGCGGTCACTTCACCGGCGACGTCCAGCGGAACAGGCTCTCCGCCGCCGGGGCCGCCTTGATCTTCCCGAGGTCGACCATCTGGTCGGCCGTCTCCTTCCACCGCTCGGCGACCATCGCGCCGAGGCCGAGCCGATCGGTGTCGGCGGTCCGGATGATCGCCGCCTGGCGTTGCGACGCGAGGTCCATCGCCTCGCGGCTCATCGCGGGATTCAGCTTCGCCATGATCTCGTTCGCGGGGGCCGGCTGGGCGAGGTACGACTCCCAGCCCGCCTGCATCGCGCGGACGAGCTTCGCCACGGCCTCGCCGTTCCCGTCGAGGAACGACCGCCGCGTCACGATCACGCCGTTGTAGGGGTTGAAGCCCGAATCACGGGTCGGAAAGACCTTCACCGGCTTGCCCTGCAGCTCGAGCGTGACCGGCTCGGCGGTGATGAAGCACTGCTGGGCCAGCGTCGGGTCGGCCGCGAACTGGGCGACGTTCCCGCTGTAGGGGATGAACGAGAGGTCCTGGCCGCCGTACTTGCGGTTCAGCATCGTGACCCACGCGAGGTCGCCCTCGCAGGCCACGGTCGACTTCGACTTCCAGAGCTCCTCCATCGACGAGATGGGGTTCGACGCGTGGACCATCACGCCGAACGGGTCGAGCTGGTAGATCGCGTAGATCGCGACGAGATCGCCGCCCGCGGCGCCGAGCGTGAGCAGCTGGTCGCCCGAGACGACCGCGAAGTCGACCTTGCCGCTCGCGGCGAGCTGCGGCGCGGGCACGCCGGGGCCGCCCGCGAGGATCTCGACCGCGAGACCCTCGGCCGTGAACGCGCCCGTCCGCTCGGCCTCGTACAGGCCGCCGAACTCGGGCTCGGGGACCCAGTTCAGCTGGATCGAAAACTTCCGCGGACCACCGTCGCCCTCGGGCTTCGGGGCATCGGCGGGCTTGCAGGCGAACGGGAGGAGCGCGGCCACGAGGGCGATCGCGAGTCGGTTCATCTTCGCATCGTAGCGATCGCTCGGGCGGCCGCATTCAGCGGACGCCGGCGTACCACTTCCGCAGCAGCAGCCACGACAGCCCCGAGACCGCCCCGAACAGCAGGAACCCGACCGCCGCCGCGAGCAGGACGGCCGCGAAGACCTTCTCGGTGCGGAACTCCCGGAGGCTCGCCATCACCACGATCCCCAGCGGGGCGTCGGCCCCCGCATAGCCCGCGACGTACTCGCCGACGATCGCCCCGATGACCGCAAGTCCGGCGGCGATCCGCAGTCCGGTCATGATCGACGGCACCGCCCACGGCAGCTCGAGCTTCCACCAGGTCCGCAGGCGGCCCGCCCCGTGGATGCGGAAGAGTTCCCGCAGGTTCGGATCGGTCGAGCGGAGTCCGTCGACGGTGTTCGCGATGACCGGGAAGACCGCGCACAGGGCACTCGCCGCGATGACCGCGGGCGGACCGTTGCCGCACCAGATCCCGAGCAGCGGCGCGATCGCGACCAGCGGCACCATCTGGAAGAGGAGCGTGAGCGGATAGATCGCCGACGCGAGGGCCCGCGAGAACGAGAGCACGCTGCCGACCGCGAGGCCGATCGCCGCCGCGAGCCCGAAGCCGGCGAGCGTGCTCGTCGCGGTGCGGAGGGCGCTCGCGAGGAGCGACGCCCGGTCGTCGCGCAGCGTGTCCCACACCGCGCCCGGAGACGGCACCAGATACGGCGGCGGCGCGAACGCGCGGACCGCGACGTCCCACAGGACGACCGCGGCGAAGGCGGCGAGGATCGGCGGAAGGACGCGCCTCACGCCGCACTCCCGCGGATCGCCGCGTGCAGGAGATCATGCAAGGCCCGCGTCCGGGCATTGAACGCGTCGCTCACCCGGCACGCCTCGTCGCGCGGTCCGAGATCGCCGATCGGCAGCTCGGCGCAGATCCGCGCCGGCCGCGCGGTCAGCACCGTCACCTCGGTCGACAGGTAGACCGCCTCGGGAATCGAGTGCGTCACGAGGATCGCCGTGAAACGCTCGCGTTCCCACAGGCCGCGCAGCTCGTCGTCGAGCTCGTACCGCGTCACCTCGTCGAGGGCCCCGAACGGCTCGTCAAGCAGGAGCAGCCGCGGCCGCGTGACGATCGCCCGCGTG
>JBEIUL010000307.1:0-3766 GCA_040374395.1 Phycisphaeraceae bacterium | reverse complement strand
TCCCGCGACCGCTCAGGTGGAGGTCCTGCGCGAGTGGTTCGCGACGCTCGAGCCCGACGCCGCGGTCGATGCCGCGATCCGACTCGTGTCGGCGCATCCCGATCGGGCCGAGGCCTGCGCGACCGCGCTGGTCCGCAGCGGAACGACGGGCGGCTCGCTGCTTGCCGCGATCGATGAGGCGCTCGATCGGGCGATCGGTAGGCCGGAAGCCCGGCGGGGGAAGGCGATTCTCGAGCCGGCGATCGCGGCCGCGCTCGGCGACGAGGCCCGGCTCCGACGGGTCGCCGACGCCTTCGCCTCCGGCGCGGGCGGCATCGACGAGCGGGCGGCGACCGCGAGCGCGATCGCCCGGCTCGGTGACGAGGCCACGGTCGAGCGGCTCGCCGATCGCGTGGCCGGGTTGGCGGGCATCCCGCAGGAACGACGGGCTCGGCTCCTCGCCTCGCTTTCCGAGGCCGCCCGCGGCGCCGGCGATTCGGTCAAGGCCCGCGAGTTCGCCGAGGCCGCGATCGCGGCCCACCGGAATGCGGCCTCGCTCTCGGCCTTGGCTCGCATCCGACTCGACGAGGCGTTGTCGCGCGGCGAGGCGGCTCGGGACGAGCTCCTCGCGGGCATCCTGCCGCTCGTCGACGAGGCGACCGCCGATCCGTCCGCATCGGAAGCCGCGTGGCGACTTCGGCTCGCCGTCGTCGACGGGGTCGGCGATCCGGCGCTTCGCGCGTCGGTCCGCGCCGAACTCCGTGCGGCGTGTCCTGCCACCGCGCTCGAGCGACTCGTGGTGCGCGACGCCCTGGTGTCCGAGGGACGCGTGGCCGAGGCCCTCGATGCGGCGGCGATCCGGGCGTCGGCGGCCCCGACCGATCTCGACGCGTTCCGTTTCGTCATCGCCGGCTTCCCGCGGACCGGGCAGGGCGATCGCCTTCGGGCGTGGCTCCTCGAGCGGCAGCTCGCGATGCCCGCCGAGACCGAGTCGCTCGAGGCGTACGTCGCGATCCTGCTCGCCTCCGGGCGCGAGGAGAACGCCCTCGAGCTCCTTCGCCGTCGCGCCGGTTCGATTCCGCCCGATCCGTTCGCGGCGGGACTCCTCGAGCGGGCCCTCGTCGACCGGGGTCGTGCTCGTGAGGCGTGGATCGCCGCCAAGGCCCGGCGCGACGCAGGCGGCGCGCCGTCGGGCGTCCGCGAGGAACTCCGCTTCGCGGCGCTCTCGCTCGAGGCCGGTGAACCGGCGGTCGCCGCCGATGCGATCGTCCGTCTCGCGGAACCTCCGGAACGGCTCTCGCCCGGCGCGGCGCTCGCGGCGGTCCGCCTCGCCGAGCGGTTGCCCGCCGAGGTCGCCGACCGCGACGCGATCACCGTCCGGCTCGCCCGGGCCGCCGCGAGGGTTCCGTCGCCGGAACGTCTCGAGGCATCGCTCGTCGCCGCCCGGATCGCGGCGACACGGCTCGAGCGGCAGGGCTCGCCCGCCGACCGCGATGAGCTCGCCCGCGATCTCGCTCTGGCCGTTTCCGCCGCGAACAGCGCCGGCTGGCGAGCGGAGGGCGTCGACCTCTTCCTCGGCACGGCCCAGCGACTCGCCGACGACGAGCGGTTCGTCGCCGCGAGCGAACTGCTCTCGACCGCGGTCCGCGACGATCCCGCGATGCCCGCGCCGGTCGCGGGGCGGCTCGCGGTAGCGGCGGCCGCCCTCGATGCGGCGGCCGGCGAGCGGTGGGAGCGATCGCTCGAGCTCATCCGGCTGGTCCGTGCACGCGGCGCCCGTCCGTTCTCGAACGAGGGCGACCCCGCCGACTCCGAGGCCGAGGCGATCCATCGATTGAGCGGCCTCTACTCGTTCCTCGACGATCGCGGCGGCGCCGATCGCCTGCTCGGGAAGGCGATCGAGCTCGAGCCCGACCACGTGATGAGCCTGAACAACCTCGCCTACTCGGCGATCGACCGCGGCGAGATCGACGCCGAGACGATCCGCCGGGCCGAGCGGGCCCACGCGCTCCGGCCCGACGACCCGAGCGTCCTCGACACGCTCGGCTGGTTGCGCTACAAGCAGGCGAGGTTCCGCGACGATGCCTCCGGGCCCGGGGCGGTGACGCTTCTGGTCCGCTCGATCCAGCAGCGGCCCGAGGATCCCGGCCTCGAGCCGCTCGATCACCTCGGCGACGCCCTCTGGCGGGCCGGCGACCGCGCCGCGGCGATCCGGGCCTGGCAGGCGGCCGCCGAACTCCTCGAGCGGGCGCACCCGCGATCGTCGATCGTCGAGGGGCTTCCCATCTACGAGCGCCGCGAGCAGGGGGTGCAGCTCCAGGATCCCGAGGACTTCTGGCGCCGTTCCTACGCGGACATCGCCGAGCGGGCCGCCCGCAAGGCGCGGACCGCCCTCGCCGGCGGCGAGCCCGCGACCGCGCCGATCGCGACCGGACCGCTCCCGCTCCCGTAGTACCTTTCCCGCCCCAGTCCGCACCCCGAACTCCCTCCCCCGACATGGCCGGACACAGCGCCTGGAAGAACATCAAGCGTCGCAAGGCCGCCGTCGACGCGAAGCGCGGCAAGGTCTGGAGCAAGGCCAGCCGCGCGATCATCGTCGCCGCACAGCGCGGCGGCGGCGACCCGAAGTTCAACGCGATCCTGCGCCTGGCGATCGACGAGGCGAAGGCCGCGAACATGCCGCGCGACACGATCGAGAAGGCCGTGAAGAAGGGCACGGGCGAACTCGGTGCCGAGCGCTACGACAGCGTCCGCTACGAGGGTTACGGACCGGGCGGCGTCGCGTTCCTCTGCGACCTGCTCATCGCGAACGCCAACCGCACCGCGGCCGAGCTCCGCACCATCATCGACAAGAACGGCGGCAAGCTCGGCGTGCCCGGCTCGGTCGCGTTCGGATTCACGCAGCAGGGGGTCATCCTCGTGCCGACCTCGGCCTCGGTGACCGAGGACCGCGTGCTCGAGGTCGCCCTCGGCCTCGAGGTCGACGACGTGAAGGGCGACGGCGAGGTCGTTCAGGTGACCTGCGGCCCGGCCGAACTCGATCGGGTGAAGACCGGACTCGAGGCGGCGGGGCTCCCGATCGAGGGGGCCGAGGTGACCTGGACGCCGCAGTCGACGGTCGCGGTCGACGTCGAGACCGGCCGGAAGCTGCTGGTCCTGCTCGAGGCGGTCGAGGACCACGACGACGTCCAGAAGATCTGGCACAACGCCGAGATCCCTGACGAGAGCTATCCCTGAACCCGCCGGTCCCGGCCCCGGGACGCCCGACGCGGCCTCCGCCCGTCCCAATCCCGCCGGGGCCGCTCAACGCCCCGGCCCCGACCGGCCGATGGTGGCTTTCCCGAGGCTCCCCATGCACGACCCCCGACGCCCGATCCTCCCGACCCCCGCGATCCTCCCGCTGGCGGCGCTCCTTCCGCTGGCGGCGCCCCTTCTGTTGGTCGGGGGGTGCGTCACCCGGACCGAGTCCTTCGACGGGCACGAGCCCGCCGCGGTCTGGACCGCGATGGTCAAGGCCGCCGAGGAGCCCGAGCTCAGGAACTGGAAGACCGTCGACAACGACGTCTGGAGCGACGCCGACTCGCGCCGCATCGAGATCCACCGGCTCAACCGCCGCTTCCTCCACCGCCACGACGAGTACTCGCGCATGGACTCGCGCGAGTGGGACTTCGCGGTCTCGCTGGGCGAGGGCCAGCCGCCCGAGGTGACCTTCGCGGTCCGCGGCGCGGTGATCCCCGCGTGGGGCTGGGACGAGGCCGAGTCCTACTTCACCCGCGTGTGGGAACTG
>JBEIUL010000032.1:0-11656 GCA_040374395.1 Phycisphaeraceae bacterium | reverse complement strand
GACCTACAGCAGGAACCTGCTGGCTAAAAGGAGTGTCGCTCATAGTTTGCAACAGGCCGCATTGCAGGACAAGATGGTAGCTGTTCTCGCGGATCGCGGTCTCGAACGCGTCGCGGAGGTCGATCATCCGCCGCTCGAGCAGGTCGCTGAAGTGGATGAGGGCGGGAGTGCGCAGGCCGCGCTCGCGCAGGCCGATCACCACCTCGTGCAGGTCGAC
Organism: Phycisphaeraceae bacterium; assembly: GCA_040374395.1. Classification (GTDB taxonomy): domain Bacteria; phylum Planctomycetota; class Phycisphaerae; order Phycisphaerales; family SM1A02; genus JBEIUL01. The sequence continues at coordinate 11,439 of JBEIUL010000032.1, read as the reverse complement.
CTCGCGGGCCGGGTCCTTGGTCGGACGCACCGTCACGTGGCCGGCGGCGTTCGCGTCGAAGAAGCCCTTGCCCCAGCGGCGGAGGCCGTAGAGCTCGACCGAATCCTCGACGCCCCAGGCGCGATCGAGGGTCGGACGGACGGTGCGGGTCTTTCCGTTCTTCTGGGAATCGGCGGGCGGGACGGGCGGGACGCCCGTCGGGGAGGCGATCTGCGTCATCGAGGACGTGACCTTCGGTCGGAGGCGAGGTCGCTGGCTCCGGAAACGGTCCGGGGCTGACCGGCCGCCGGAGCGGCCAAGGAGGGATTCTAGAAAGTTCCGCGGCCGTGTCGCGCGGGTTTCCCGTGAAAATCGCGAGACCCGGTTGAGTCGGCCCGGGCCGATCGTCATAGTGTCGGTCGACCTCTCGCCCCGGAAACACCCATGCCAAACCGTACCGCCACCGCCCTCGCGTTCGTCTCCACCATCGCCCTCGCGGCCACCGCGACCGCCTCCGTCGGGCCGAACTGGGACAAGGATCTCGAGGAAGACGCGGGAGCCAACCTGATCACCGCCCAGCCGATCACCGTCTCGACGCTCACGACCGTCACCGGAAAGATCGCCGGCGAGTTCAGCGACGGTCCGACCGACTACCAGGATGTCTACCGGCTGTTCGTCTCCGATCCCGGGACCTTCCTCGTCGATCTCACGAACGCCCCGGGCGGGGGATCGGCGACCTTCGACACCTGCCTCTACCTATTCGATGAGGCCGGTTTCGCCCGGCTCGCCAACAACGACGCCGCGCAGGGCCAGACCGGCAGCCTGCTCCGGAACCTCGCCAACGACGGCTCGAACTACCGGCTGACCGCCCCCGGGGTCTACTTCCTCGTGGTTTGCGGCTTCCCCAGCCAGCCGGTCCGTGACGGCGAGTACGTCTTCAACCAGGCGTTCCTCGAGCCGGGGGTCATCGCGACCGGAAGCGGCAACGCGCCGTGGACCCTGGGCTGGAACCTGCCGGGGGCGACCGGCGACTATTCGATCCGGGTGACGGGAATCGCCGGCGTGCCGGCGCCGGGTGCCGCCCTGCCGCTGCTGGCGGCGGGCCTCATCGGCCGCCGTCGGCGGCGCTGAGGACCGCTTCGGCCCGACCGGCCACGGTGGCGTTGCCGACCCGCCGGGCGGCGGCCGCGACCCGCGCGGCCTCGGCTTTCGCATCCGCGGGACGCGTCGCGGCCAGCAACGCCTCGGCGAGGGTGAGGCGGGTCTCGAGGGTGGTCACCGCGTCCGGGCCCTTCCGCTGCTCGATCGTGGCGACGGCCGACTCGAGATCGGCCACGGCCTCGGCGGCCCGCCCGAGCTCGAGCTTGAGAACGGCAATCTGGCTGAGGGCCCGGGCCGCGCGATAGTCGTCGGGACCGTGGCGGGCCACCACGATCGCACGGGCCCGCTCGAACTCGGCAAGGGCCCCCGCTCGGTCGCCCCGCTCGCGGCGGACCCAGGCACGCCCGTTGATCGCCGCGGCGAACTCGTCGCTGTCGGCGCCGTGGACACGTTCCTGCAGCTCGAGCAGGCGGGCGTAGCGATCCTCGGCCTCGGCCAGCGCCCCGAGCCTCCGCAGCGTCGATGCCAGATGCTGCAGGGTCATCGCGTTGCGGGGGTCATCGGGCCCGTGGAGCCGCTCGCGTTCGGCAAGGGCCTCCTCGTACCGGATCCGGGCCTCGGCGAGCCGACCGTTGAGAAGCTCGAAGCGTCCGAGGTTGTGGAGCGCCTCGGCCACCGCCTCGGACGCGTCGGGACCGGCGGCGCGGGCGAAACCGAGCGCCCGCTCGAGCCGTTCCCGCGGCCGGTCCCGATCGTCGAACGAGAGGTGGATGCCCTCGACGGTGTTGAGCACGGTGCTCGCGACGAGCGGATCGACCGTGGCATCACGCGCGGCGGTCTCGGCGACGGCGTCGAAGTACTCGAGCACGGTGAGATCGCGCGACCCGCGGCCGATCTCGGGATCGGCCGCGAGCATCGTGTCGCGGAAGGCCGCGAGCGTCGCCTCGGCGCGGGCCCGGTTCCGCTCGGCCCGGGCGTAGAGCACCGCCAGCGACGCGGCGCTGGCCACGACGAGCAGCAGGAGTCCCGCCGCGAGGCCGCTCGCGACCCGATGGCGACGGACGAACTTTCCCGCGACGTACGCGAACGCATCGCCGCGGGCCCGCACCGGGAACCCCGCAAGGCAGCGATCGAGATCGTCGGCAAGCTCGCCCGCCGACTGGCAGCGACCGGCCGGATCGAAGGCGAGACAGGACGCCACGATCGCGTCGAGATCGCCCGCGAGGTCGCCGAGCTCGCGGCGGAGCCCGGGATTCCGCACCGAAGGCGGCATGGGTTCGCGCCGCAGCGACGCCAGCCGCCCGTCGCGGCTGACCGCGTCTTCGAACGGCCTCGCCCCGGAGAGCAGCTCGTACAGGATGAGCCCGAGCGCGAAGACGTCGGTCCGCACGTCGATCGCGTCGACCTCGCCGCGGATCTGCTCCGGGGCCGCGTACGCCGCCGTCCCGAGGAACTCGCCCGCCCGCTCGCCCGCGGCGTCGCCCTCGGTGCGGGCGATCCCGAAATCGAGGACCTTGGGCTCGTTCGAACCGTCGACCAGCACGTTCCCGGGCTTCAGGTCGCGATGGATCACGCCCCGGCGATGGGCTTGCGCGACGGCCCGGGCGATCTTGGCCACCATCCGCACCCGGTCACGGAACGACGCCGGCATCGCCTCGCCGAGCGTGCGGCCCTCGACGAGTTCCATCGCGAACCAAAGCTCTCCGCCGGGGGCGACGCCGCTCTCGAAGAGCGTCACGAGGTTCGGATGCCGCAGCGACGCGACGGTCGCGACCTCGCGCTCGAAGAGGAACCGTTCGCGCTCGCTCGCGAACGAGCCGGAGAGCAGCGTCTTGAGCGCGACCTCGCGGCGCGTCGAGCGCTGCAGCGCCCGCCAGACGACGCCTTGGCCCCCGCGGTGGATCTCGCCCCGGATCTCGAACCCGGGAATGTCGACCGGTCCCGCGACGCCCGCGAACACGGGCGCCTCGCCCGGGATCGTCGCGTCGGGGTCAGGTCCCATCGCGGAGGCTCTCCCGGATGCTCGCCTCGTGCACCGGGACGCTCGCCCGGTCGAGGGCGTCCTTGGCCCGGTGGAACGCGTCGGGATCGACGCCCGCGGCGGCGCGGTCGGCGGCGGCGATGAACGCTCGCAACTCGGCGAGCCGGGCTTCGACCTCGGTGACCACCGCCGGATCGACGATCGCCCGAACGCGGCCGAGCGCCGCCTCGATCCAGCCGACGTCGAGGGCTGAGTTCACGCGCAGGTCGATCACCCGGTGCAGCCTGAGGTCCTCGCGGGCATGCAGCACCGACTCGCGGTCCATCCGCTCGACCTCCTCGGCGGTGAGGCCGTAGGTCGGCACGACCTGGATCGACGCCCGCTTCCCGCTGCGCCGCTCGACCGCCGAGACGACGAGCACGCCGTTCTCGTCGACGAGGAACTCGACCTCGATCTGGGGGATTCCCGCGGGCATCGGCGGGATTCCCCGCAGGTGGAACTCGCCGAGGCTGCGGCAGTCACGCACGAGCTCGCGCTAGCCCTGCAGCACGTGGATCTTCACGCTGGCCTGGCCGTCGACGCTTGTCGAGAACATCTCGCGGGCCCGCGTCGGCACCGCCTGGTTCCGCACGAGCAGCTTCGCCACCGCCCCGCCGACCGTCTCGATGCCGAGGGACAGCGGCAGCACGTCGAAGAGCAGGAGGTCACGGCGGCCGCCGGCGATGATCGCCGCCTGCACCGCGGCCCCGAGGGCGACGACTCGGTCGGGGTCGAGGGCGACGTAGGGCTCCTTGCCGAAGAGCGTCCGCACCGAATCGCGCACGAGCGGCACGCGGGTCGAGCCGCCGACGAGGACGACGCGGTCGATGTCGTGGATCGCGAGCCGAGCGTCGGCGAACGCCCGGCGGCAGAGCCGCTCGGCCCGCTCGACGAGGGGCTTGGCGAGCGCCTCGAACTCGGCCCGGGTGATCGCGACCGATCGAACGAGGCCCTCCGCGTCGGCGAACCGGATCTCGGCCGAGTCGCGCTCCGACAGCTCGACCTTTGCCCGCTCGGCGGCCAGCCGCAGCGACTGCAGCGTCGCGGCCGGAAGCGACTCGGGAAGCCCGAGCCGCTGCCGCGCGAACGCCATCAACGCCCGGTCGAGGTCATCGCCGCCGAGGGCGGTGTCGCCCGCGGTCGCGATCACCTCGAAGAGCCCGCCCTCGCCCTCGGCCGCCGGATGCAGCTCGAGGATCGAGAGGTCAAACGTCCCGCCGCCGAGGTCGTAGACGGCCACGCGTTCGGTCTTCCCCGCCTTCATCCGTCCGCCGATGCCGTAGGCCAGGCTCGCCGCGGTCGGCTCGTTCACGATCCGCACGACGTCGAGGCCCGCGAGCCGCCCCGCGTCGCGGGTCGCCTGCCGCTGGGCGTCGTCGAAGTAGGCGGGCACGGTGACCACCGCCCGCCGCACCGGCGTGCCGAGCGCGGCCTCGGCGATCTCCCTCAGCCGGGCGAGGATCGCCGCCGCGGCCTCCTGCGGCAGCACCGGGCGCTCGCGGCCGGGGATCGGGAGCGCGGCGAGCCCCCGCGGCCCCTCGACAAGCGGGATCCCCCCCGCCTCGGCGAACGCCGCGACGTCGGCCCGCGAGCGGCCGAGCAGCCGCTTCGCGCTCGCGACGGTCGCGAGCGGAAACTCGGCCGCCGATTCCCTTGCCTCGTGCCCGACGATCGCTCGCTCGCCGTCGCGGCCGAACCGCACCACCGAGGGCAGCAGCGAGCGGCCGTCGGCGTCGGCGAGCGTCCGCGGCCCCGCGGCGTCGCAGATCGCGACGAGCGAGTGCGTCGTGCCGAGGTCGATGCCGACGATGGGGTCCGAGGGGTGCTCGCTCATCGCTCGCTCAATCCCACTGCAGCCGCGGCCCGTCGCCGTTCATCGCCCGCGTGAAGGCGAGGATCGCGTCGCGGCCGCCCGCCCCCTCCTCCATCGTGAAGACGTTGTCGGGCGAGCCGTCCTTCAGCGAAAGCCCCGAGCCGAAATCGGTGTGGAACGAGACGTGCCCGTCGCCGTAGCAGCGGAAGCCGGCCCACGTGCCGTCGCGGCCGTAGGTGAAACTCTTCGGATCATCCTTGCCCTCGGCGGGCCCGCGGCTGCCGACGAGCGGGAACGACGCGTCGAGGCGGCCCCAGGTCGAGAGCCGCTCGCCGAAGACCGGCACGTGGGCGTACGAGACGTTCGACCCGTCGACGAGGTCGGCCTCGAACCGCGGATCCCAGAACCGCTTCCTCGCGGGGTCGTGCGCCGAGTAGTCGTAGCGCGAGATCTCGATGACCGCGGGGTTCCGCTCGTTCTTCGTGACGAGCTGCTCGGGCTTCGCGTAGTCGCCCATCACGAGCGCCGACCAGAAGTTCGCGCTGGTGTCGGCGAGCGGGCTCTTCGTGCCGAGCAGCCGCGACGGCTGCGGCGGCCCGCCCCAGTCGCGCTCGACGAGGACGAACGCCTGCCCGAGGCTCGCGAGCGAAAGCTGCTCCTCGAACGAGCGGACGCTGCCGGCCGTGGTGTTCCCGGCGCCGGTGACCGCGGTGTTGAGGGCCGACAGCGAGACCGCGGCCAGCACGACGATGATCGCCATCGTGACGAGGAGGCCGACGAGGCCGCCGCCTCGTGGGGTCACTGCGGGGTGTCGCGGAAGCATGGACGGAGGATAGGTCAACGCGTCCGCGGGCCCGCCTCGGGCAGGGCGTTCAGCGTGTCGCGGAAGCGGCCGAGATTCAGCCCCCGGCACGCCTCATGCAGCGGGTCAAGGTCGGGGCACGCCCCCGTGACCGTCCAGGTCCCGTGCCGTCCCGGCACCCACCAGGCGATCTCGACCGATTCGCCGGGGGCGAGGGCGTCACCCGGGGCCGGGGCCCGCTCGACGAGCCCGAGGTCGCGGAAGATCTTCGCGAGGTCTCCGGCCGCCCGGGCGTCGAGGGCGGTCTTCCACTCGGTCTCGTGCAGCATCGCCCGCTTCCCGCCGCCGCCCCGGAACGTGCCGTCGGCGTCGAGCTCGTACCGTTCGTAGCGGAACTCGTCGACGTTTCGCCACTCGATGGTGAAGGCGAGGCCGCCGGTCGGGCTTTCCGCGGGCGGGCGTTCGCCGAGCCCGGGCGGCGGAGGGGCGACGCAGCCCGTCCAGACGACCAGCGTCGAGATCACGAGGGACGCGGCGAGCGTGCGGGTCACTTGGGGGCTCCGGCGGGCGGCGGAGGCGGAGGGACGCTCGCGGCCCCCGGTCCCTCGATGGGCGTGCCGAGCCGCCGCTCGCCGATCACGGCGGTGTCGGGGCCGAGGGCGGGAATCGCCGGCGTCGCCCGGGTGGGCGGCTGCCGGCCTGGCTCGGGCGGCAGGAAGACCGCGTAGGGATTCGGGCCGAACTCGACCCGCACCGGCTCGATGCCGATCGCGCCCGGGGCGTCGCCGCCGAACCACGCGAGGCTCGCGACCCGCCGCACGAGCTCGCCGACCGGGCCGGGCGGCGTGGCGTCGGTCGCGGCCGGATCGGGCGCGTATCGATCGAGGATCGAGCGGGTGAAGCCGTCGCTCGTGACGGTCACGATCGTGAGCACCTCGTCCTGCCGCGGCGCGAGCAGCGCGGGATTGCCGAGGAAGAGATCCTCGCGCGGGCCGGTGAACCCCGTCCGCTCGAGGGTCTCCCACAGGCCCGCGACCTCCTCCATGGTCAGGATCCGGACGCGACCCGGCCGGGTGAGGTACTTCACCCCCTCGCCCGCCTCGGCCCGCAGCGAGCCGTCGGCCAGCACGAGGTACTTCGAACGCACGACCTCGATGCCGCCCGGGGCGTCGTCGCCGCCGAGGGCGTCGAGCTTCCGGCCCGGCAGCACGGTGATGTCGAGTGCGAAATCCGCCGGGCTTCGCGGCAGCCGCTCGGCGGTTCCCCCCGGCGGTGCCGCCGCGGGGTCGCCCGAGCAGCCGACCGAGACGGCGACGAGCCAGACGACGACGGCGATGGCACGGATGCCCGGCATGGAGGCGGGAGCGTATCAGCCGTTACCTTTCCCCTCCACGCCCGATCGCCCGCCGCGTCCGCCCCGGATTCCCCGCGTTCCCACCCGATCCCATGAAGACCAGCCCGACCTGGCTCAACGACTACCTCGAACCGCCGCTCTCGCCCGCCGAGCAGGCCGAGATCCTCACCGCGGTCGGCTTTCCCCTCGACGGGCAGGGCCGCGCCGACGGGGCCGACGAGGACTGGCAGGAGATCGAGATCACGAGCAACCGCGGCGACTGCCTCGCCCACCTCGGCTTCGCCCGCGAGATCGCGGCGGCGACCGGGCGGACGCTGAAGGAACCGGCGGTGCGGGCCGGTGCGGGTTTGACGCCGGCGTCGAGCCTGGTCACGATCCGCAACGAGCGGCCCGACCTGTGCCCGCTCTACACCGCCCGCGTGATCCGCGGCGTGACCGTGAGGCCGAGCCCCGAGTGGCTGCAGAAGCGGCTGCGGGCGATCGGGCTCGTGCCGCGGAACAACCTCGTCGACGCGACCAACTTCGTGCTGTTCGAGCTCGGCCAGCCGACGCACGTCTTCGATCTCGCGACGCTCGCCGGCAAGGAGATCACGGTGCGGAACGCCCGCGACGGCGAGGCGTTCCTGCCGATCGGCGAGGGCGCGGCGGAAGTCAAGCTGCGGGCGGCCGATCTCGTGATCGCCGATCGCGACCGGGCGGTGGCGATCGCGGGCGTCAAGGGCGGGGCGCTGACCGCGGTGCGCGACTCGACCCGCGACGTGCTGGTCGAGGCGGCGAGCTTCGACCCGGTCGCGGTGCGGGCGACCTCGCGGGCGCTGCGGATCGCGAGCGACTCGTCGTACCGCTTCGAGCGCGGAGTGCATCCGGCGGACGTCGACGCGGCGGCCGAACGGCTGGTCGCGCTCATCCTCGAGCTTGCGGGCGGCGAGCTCGCCGCGGGCAGCGTGCGGGCGGGCCGTGACCCGGCCCCGCCCCGGCGGGTGAATCTCCGTCCCGACCGGTGCCGGGCGATCCTCGGGATTCCGATCGCCGACGCCGAGATGGAACGGCGTCTCGCGACGCTCGGGTTCGCCCCGGTTCGGCAGGCCGACGGCTCGTTCGCCTGCACGGTTCCGGCGCGGCGCCTCGACGTCGATCGCGAGATCGACCTCATCGAGGAGGTCTGCCGCCTCGGCGGGCTCGACGCGATTCCCGCGGGCGACTCGATCCGCGTGCGGGTGCCGCCCTTCCAGCCGAAGGTCGCGGGTCGCCGGGCGGTGAAGGATCTTCTCGCGGGCCTCGGCCTCGTCGAGTGCGTGACGCACTCGCTTGTCGCCGAGAAGGCCGCAAAGCCGTTCGTCCCCGCGGGCGGCGGTCTGCTCGAGGTCGACGACGAGCGGGCCGGCGGCGAGCCGGCGCTGCGGCCGTCGATCGTGCCGAGCCTGCTTCGCGTGCGGCAGCGGAACCTCGACGAGGGCTGCCAGCGGCTTGACCTCTTCGAGTACGCGTCGACGTTCGTCGGCGTCGGACACGAACACCAAGCGCACAACGAACACCGGGAACGGCGGATGCTCGCGATCCTCGTCGATCCGCCGGAAGGCTCGCTCGATCGCGACGCGACGTTCCGGCGCCTGCGGGGCGTGATCGACCGGCTCGCGGCGATGCTCGCGGGCCACGACGCCGAGGTCGCGGTGCGGGCGGTCGCCCGTGGTGATGACGGCGGGTGCGGCTGGCTCGAGCCCGAGGCGATCGCGACCGTCGCCGGCACGCCGCTCGGGCGTTTCGGGCTGGTGACGAGGGACCTCCTCAAGGCCTACGGCCTCGAGCATCCGGTCGCGGCGGCGGAACTCGATCTCGAGGCGCTGCTCGAGCGGTATCCGCCCGAGATCCGGACCTCGGGCGCCCCCGCCTTCCCGGCGGCCGACCGCGACATCTCGGCGATCGTCGACGAGCGGGTAACGTGGGCCGAGCTCACCGCGACGATCCGCGGCCTCTCGATTCCCGAGCTCGAGCGCATCGACCTCGTCTCGACGTATCGCGGCAAGCAGACCGGGGCCGGCCGGAAGTCGGTCTCGATGCGGCTCTCGTTCCGGGCCGCCGATCGCACGCTCACCGGCGACGAGATCGAGGCCGCGACGGCCCGGGCAATCGCGGCCCTCGTCGCCGAACGCCAGGCCGAGGTCCGCTCGTCATGAGTGACGCCTCCTACGACTTCGCGGCGATGACCGTCGGCGGCTTCGCGGCCCGGCTCGCCGAGAAGGTGCCCGCCCCCGGAGGCGGCGCCGTCGCCGGCGTGACCGCGGCGCACGCGGTGGCGCTCCTCGAGATGGTGCTGTCGTACTCGGTCGGCAAGAAGCGGTTCGTGGCCCGCGAGGCCGAGGCGCCGGCGCTCGCCGCGAGGCTCGCGACGCTCCGCGCCGAGGCCCTCTCGGCGGCGACGGCCGACGCGACGGCGTATGCGGCGCTCAACGCCCTCTGGAAGCTGCCCGACGGCGACGCGACGAAGATCCGCGACTTCCCCGCCGCCGTCGACGGGGCGATCGCCGCCCCGAAATCGCTGCTCTCGATCGCCGAGGCGACGCTCGACCTCGGGGCGTCGCTCCTGCCCGATTCGGCCCCCGCCCTCGACAGCGATCTCGCGATCTCGGCCGACCTCGCGGCCGTCGCGGCGCGGGCCGCGGCGTGGAACGTGCGGGTGAACCTGCCGTCGCTCGCCGACGCGGCGAGGCGCGACCGCGAGAAGGCCGAGCTCGACGCGACGCTCGCCCGGATCGACGGGAAGTCCCGCGGACTGGCCGCGGCGATCGCGGGCCGGAACTGAACGGCCGCCGCTCCGGCCCGGCTGGGAAGGGCCGCGGGTCGTGCGGGCTGCGCCGATAAGGTCGACCGTTCGCCGGCCGCCCGGCGCACGAGCCCGAGCCGCTTGGTCGGCGCCGTTGCCCGATTCCCCCCTTTCTCCTTGACCAAAGGCGTTCCATGGCGGACCTTTGGACCCGGTCGGGAATCGCTCCGGGCGATCCCCCCGCGGCCGTCGCGCTTCCGGTCCTCACCCATGACGCCAATGACGAAGATCCCGCTCGCGATGCTGGTGGCCGCGTTGTCGACCGGACCGCTCGCGGCGGCGATCGCCGGGGGCGCCGATGCCGACGGCGACGGCGTGGCCGACGCGACCGACAACTGTCCGCTGGTGGCGAACGCCGGCCAGGCGGACGCCGACCTCGACGGCGCGGGCGACGCGTGCGACGGGTGCCCGGCGGATCCGGCGAAGGTCGCGGCCGGAACCTGCGGGTGCGGCATTCCCGACGCGGACGCCGACGTCGACGGCCTCGTCGACTGCCTCGGGATCGGGATCCTCGACGACCTCGGCGCGTTCGCCGTCGCCGGTCTCGCCTGGGGCGACGATTTCGGAAGCTCGCTCGCGGTCTCCGGTGATCTCGCGATCGTCGGGGTGCCCGGCGATGATCAGTCGGGACGCTCGAACGTGGGCAGCGCGACGATCTACCGCCGGATCGCCGGGGCGTGGACTCCGGAAGCGCAGCTCATCGCACCGGCGCCGGTCGCGAACGACACCTTCGGCCGTGCGGTCGCGATCTCCGGGGATATCGCGGTCGTCGGGGCGCCGAACGTCGACGTGAGCGGGAAGGCCGACGCCGGCGCGGCGTTCATCTTCCGCCGCGCGGGCGACGGCACGTGGTCGCTCGAGCAGGTCGTGAATCGGGCGGTTCCCGTCCTGAAGGACTACTTCGGGCGGGCGGTCGCGATCCAGGGGGATCTCGTCGCGGTCGGGGCGCCGCTCGCGAACGTGTCCGGCGCAATCGACGCGGGCGAGGTCTCGATCTTCCGCCGTTCCGACGGCACCTGGCTGCCGACGCAGGTCGTGGTGTCGGCCTCGACGCCGGCGTACGACCACTTCGGGACCGCGGTGGCCCTCGGCGGCCCGGCGGAATCGCCGCGGCTCGCGGTCGGCGCCGAATGGGATGACGAGCCGGGCCGCAGCAACTGCGGCGCGGTGTACGTCCACGACCTCACCGCCGAGGGGCTGGTGGTCGCCACCTCGCGACTCGTCGCGGCGGCACCGCTCGCGACGGCGTGGCTCGGAAACTCGGTCGACATCGACGATTCGGGCGAAGTCGTGGTCGCCGGCGCCCCGAAGGCGGACACCGCGCGCGGCGTCGACTCGGGCTCCATCTCGGTCGGCCGCCTGGTCGGCGGAGCGTGGGTCGTGACCGACGTGCTGCCGGCGATCGTCGCGGCCGGCGACGAGTTCGGCACCGCGGTAGCGGTTCGCGGCGACGGTACGGCGATCGTCGCGGGCGCACCGATGTCGGTCGTCGACGGCGAGGCCGGACGCGGATCGGCCGTCGCCCTGAGTCGCCTCGCCGACGCGTCGT
>JBEIUL010000127.1:0-6648 GCA_040374395.1 Phycisphaeraceae bacterium | reverse complement strand
TGCGCGTGGCGCTGCAGGCGATGGCGGGCGTGCTCGGCGGCTGCCAGAGCCTCCACACCGACTCGATGGACGAGACGCTCGGCCTGCCCACCGAGGCCGCGGTGCGGGTCGCCCTCCGCACGCAGCAGATTTTGGCCCACGAGACCGGCGTGCACCGCACCGTCGACCCGCTGGGCGGCTCGTGGTTCGTCGAGGCCCTCACCGACCGCATGCAGGCCGACGCCGATTCGCTCATCCGCGAGATCGACGACATGGGCGGCGTGGTCGAGGGCATCCACCGCGGCTACTTCCGCCGCTCGATCGCCGAGGCGAGCTACCGCTTCGGGCAGGAGATGGACGCCGGCGACCGCATCATCGTGGGCGTGAACGCCTACCCCGAGGGCAACGAGGAGCGGACCGTCGAGATCCTGCAGATCCCGCACGCGGTCGAGGTCGAGCAGTGCGAGCGGCTCGAGCGGTTCCGCAAGGGCCGCAACCACGACGCGACCATGCGTTCGCTCGACGCCGTCCGCGACGCCGCCCGCGCCGGCCGCAACGTCATGCCCGAGCTGGTCGAGGCGGCCCACGCCAAGGCGACCCTCGGCGAGATGGTGCAGGCGATGGCCGACGTCTACGGCCGGTACTCGGGCGGGCCGGAGTGGTGAGCGGCCCGCGGGCGGGATCAATCCCGCTCACGGAGCGCCAGGAACGAGGTCGTCGGATCGGCGATGAAGGCGGCGATCACGTCGGCCTTGGCGGAAATGAGCGCATGCACCCGTTGATTCGAGGGGTTGTGCAGCCCGAGCCAGACCACTTTCGGCGGATGGCCGAGCAGGGGACCCAGCGCTTCGAAATCCGAATCGAGCGTCACGATCGTGAAACCGCCGTCACGAGCGGCCTGCCACACCGCCCGGTCGGTCGCCCCGTCCCCGAGCAGCCGTCGAACGTGTGCTGAACCTTGAAACGACGGCGGCAGTGCCGCGAGGGCCGATTCGGACAGGTTCTCGTCGAACAGCAGCCGCATGGCTCACGCGGCGGGATCGACGAAGGCCCGTCGCTCACGCTCGGCGGCGAAAGCGAGGCAGGCGAGGACGTCCTCGTGCGTCAGTTGCGGGAAGGCCGCGAGAAGCTCCTCTTCCGTCATGCCGCCCGCCAACGAGGCCAAGACCTCGCCGACCGTCAGGCGCGTGCCACGAACCGTCGGCTTCCCGAAGCGGATGTTGGGGTCGAGCACGATGCGGCCGAGTGGCATGTCGAGAGCATATCGCCCGCGGCACGGGAGTTGCGCGGGAGCCGCGGAATGGATTCGGCGGGCGAGCGGCGCCCGGGTCCCGAAACTCTGTCCAGGCGTTTACCGCGCCCCCGGAACCAATCCCACCGCGTACCGCTCGAACCTCCACTGGCGGTACGGATGGTCGTGCGACAGTGGCAAGCGATCCGGCGCCCCCGGTGAGAGGCACCCCGCGCCGGCCGCAACGTCATGCCCGAGCTGGTCGAGGCGGTCCACGCCAAGGCGACCCTCGGCGATATGGTGCAGGCGATGGCCGACGTCTACGGCCGGCACTCGGGCGGGCCGGAGTGGTGAGCGCACGCTTGCGGCTCAGCCGCGTTCGCCTATGAGGGATCGGATCGACTCGGCGGTCGCGGAAAGGTCGTTCTGCACCGTCGCCCACAGGATCCGGTGATCGATCCCGTCGTAGCCGTGGGCGATCAGGTTTCGCATCCCGATGGCCTCGCGACCGCCGGCGATTCAGGCGAAGACCGTGGGGGCGTACCGTTCGAGCCGCCGAAGCGCCTCGCCGAGGATCTCGAACCTCCGTTCGAAGATCGCCTGCAGATCGCTGTCCGCAAGCAGGCGATCGAGCGAGGTTACGCGAGCCTTGGCGAGTAGGTCATCGACCTGACCCAGCGCATCCTCGAGCAACGCGACTTCCTCACGCGGCGGCATAGACGGGCATCCCGTTCGAAGCGTGGATCTCTCGCCATCGGCGGCTTCGGAGGCCGTGGACGCTGATCAGGTCGACCCGGCGTCCGAAGAGGGCCTCGACGTCGCGGTGGAAACCGGTCGCGCGCCGGCCGAGATCGGGGGAGTACTCGCCGAAGTCGACGAGGAGGTCGAGATCGCTCCGGGCGGGTTCGAAGCCCCCGGTCACCGCCGACCCGACCACCGAGATCGAACGCAACCCGTATCGCCGTGCGAGTTCGCGAAGCGGTTCGAGCTGGCAAGCGATGTGCGGATCCAGCGGCACGAGCGCAGTGTGTCGGCCATCCATGCCCCTTCCTACCGCCCCCGGAACCAATCCCCCTCGTACCGCTCGAACCGCCACTCGCGGTAGGGATTGTCGCGCACCAGCCGGAACGAGTCGGGCGCGTTCGGCGCGAGGCACCACGCGCCGTCGCCGCGGTCGTAGCCGGTGTTCGCGACCGGAAACACGGTGATGCGGGCGATGGTCGAGGCCTGCTGCGCGTCGAGGGTCCAGACCGGCGCGTCGAGAAGCGTGAATCCGTCGCGCACCCGGCCGAAGGCGAGTCCCGCGTCGATCGCCGTGCCGGGCACGGCGCCGGCCGCGAGTCGCTCGAGCGTGCCGCGCTGGAGCGAGAACGCCGCCGCGCGGGTCAGGCCGGTCGCGTTCGCGGCCATGGCCCCGACGTAGAGCACGGTCGCGACGACGAGCATCCAGCGCGGGATGCGTCGGTACGAGCCGGTCGGAAGGGCGGCGCGGGCCTGGAACATCAGCAGCAATCGGATCGCCATCACCAGACCCACGACCACCGTCGCGAGCCCGGCGTCGAGCGAACGGTTGATCCCGGTTCCCGGGCCGAAACCCGTCCGCAGCGTCAGGAGCGCGAGGATCGCGAAGCCGACCAGCACCAGCCGCCCCGGCCCGTCCGCGCGTTTCCGCCGCCGCAGTTCGGCCCGGTCGATCGCGTACGTACGCCGGTCCGCCGGATCGAACGCCCGGCCGCACTCGGGGCAGCGGCCGGCCGTCTGTCTACCGTTCAGATCGAATTGGCAGCGGAGACACAGCATCGTGGCGTCGGTCCATGCTACCGATCGCGTACGATCTTCCCGATGTGGATCTTCTCGCGATACGGCTTCTTCAGCGCGGTCTGCGCCCGCGAGGACGACGGGCGGCATGGCCGGCCGGTCGATCGCGACCGGGTGATGGTCCGGGCCCGCGTCCGCGACCATCTCGACCGCCTCCGACGCCGGTTCCCCGACGAGCTCGCCGCGTGCGACATCGCGGAGTCCGCGGGAACCGACTACCGCTTCCGCATGTTTGTCGGGAAGGACGCGTGGAGCCGCGTGGTGTCGGGGCTGGCGTCGGAACTTGACTACGACAACTTCAAGGGCGAGGTCGCTCGTCACCAGGGATCCGCCGGTTCCGCCTACGAGTCGGCCCTGCACGACGTCTGGACCGTGATGAACCGGCTTCAGCCCCGCGCGTGACGCACCGCGCTCGGCTACGCTTTCGCCCTCCGAGCCCCGCATGAGCGACCACGTCTTCCAGGCCCCGAAGGGCACCCGCGACTTCTATCCCGCCGAGATGGCCGCGCGGCGGCACGTCGAGGCGGCGTGGCGGTCGGCCTCGGTCGACTCGGGCTTCGAGGAGATCGAGGGCCCGACCTTCGAGCACCTCGAGCTCTACACCGTGAAGAGCGGCGAGGGCATCGTGAACGAGCTCTTCTCGTTCACGCGGGCGGGCGGCGAGAGCACCTACGCCCTGCGGCCCGAGTTCACGCCGACCCTCGCCCGCATGGCCGCGGCCCGCGGGTCGCAGCTGCCGCAGCCGATCAAGTGGTTCACGATCCCGAACATGTTCCGGGCCGAGCGGCCGCAGCGGGGGAGGCTGCGCGAGTTCGTGCAGTGGAACGTCGACCTGCTCGGGGCGGGCGGCCCCGAGGCCGACGCCGAGGTCATCGCGACGGCGCTCCTCGCCCTCGAGCGGCTCGGGCTGACCTCGCGTGACGTGCAGGTCCGGCTCAGCCATCGCGAGGCGGTCGCGACGCTGCTGTCGCGGCTCGGGATTCCCGCGGAAACGCTGCCGAAGGCGTTCGAACTGCTCGACCGCCGCGCGAAGATGCCGCCGGCCGAGTTCGCGAAGCGGGCCGGCGAACTCGGCCTTTCCGCCGACGCGGTCGCCCGGCTCGACGCGGCCGCGGGCCGGCCGATCCCGCTCTCCGAGACGCCCGATCGCGTGGCCGCGGCCCTCTCGCTGCCGGAGGCGGAACTCGGGTCGCTGCTCGCGCTGCGCGAGCGCCTCGTCGCCCTCGGCCTCGCCGAGTGGTGCGTGATCGACCTCGGGATCGTGCGCGGGCTCGCCTACTACACCGGCACCGTCTTCGAGATC
This sequence comes from Phycisphaeraceae bacterium, assembly GCA_040374395.1. GTDB lineage: Bacteria > Planctomycetota > Phycisphaerae > Phycisphaerales > SM1A02 > JBEIUL01. Next base: position 2,317 of record JBEIUL010000127.1, on the reverse strand, counting down.
CACGACGCAGGCCAGGCCGAGCGGGCGATCGCCGGCGGCGGCCGCTACGACACGCTGGTCGGCCTCTTCGGCGGGCCGGCCATGCCCGCGTGCGGCTTCGGGATGGGCGACGTGGTGCTGTCGCTGGTGCTGGCCGAAAGGGGCCTGCTCGGCGGCAAGGAGGGCGGCACCGCCGCTTTCCTTCCGCGGCCCGACGCGTTCCTCATCAGCGCCGGCGACCCCGCGGCCGAGGCGGCGCTGCCGCGGCTCGTCGGCGAGCTGCGTCGCGCGGGTCTCCACGTGCGGCACCCGTACAAGGCGACCCGCAACGTCGGGAAGCTGCTCGGTGACGCGGCGAAGTGCCGGGCGCACGCCGCGGTGATCCTCGGGGCCGAGGTCGCGGAAGGCCGGGCCGCGATCAAGGATCTGGCGTCGGGCGGGCAGGAACTCGTGCCGATCGCCGATCTCGTCGCGCTGCTGCGGGGCCGTCGTGCCGCGCGGGAGGCGGGGCGATGAACGCCGTCGCGGTCGCGGTCGCCCTCGCGCTCGCCGCCGATCCCCCGGCGGACGGCCCGGTCGACGGCGTGCGGGCCCCGGGCATCCGCCCCTCGACGATGCGGATCCTCTCGATGACCGCCGAGAGCGAGCCGCAGGGCATGGACGGCAAGTCGCTCTCGCTGCTCGGCACCGGCGACCAGGTCGCCGAGGATCTCGCCCGCTGGACCACGCTCGCCGGCGACCCGTGCCCGTGGCTCCCCGACGGCAAGGGAGCGATCGTCGCCGGTCCCGAGGCGATCCGCACGCAGCGCGAGTTCGGCGACTTCCAGCTGCACCTCGAGTTCAACCTGCCGCAGGTCTCCGACTCGTTCGGGCAGGGGAAGGCCAACAGCGGCGTGCTCATCCACGGCGCGTACGAGCTCGCGATCCTCGACAGCTTCGGCATGCCGCCGAAGATCGACGGCTGCGGCTCGATCTACCGGCGGCTCGCCCCCGACGTGAACGCCGCCGAGCCTCCGGGGCTCTGGCAGACCTACGACGTCGTGTTCCGTGCCCCGCGGTTCGCCGACGACGGCTCGGTGAGGGAGCTGCCGCGGGTGACCGTGCTGCTGAACGGGCGATTCGTGCAGAACAACGTCGAGATCGCGGGCCGCACGCCGCCCTCGCCGACCGCACCGCTCGAGGCGGCCGACGCGCCGCCGCTTCCCGCGACCGGGCCGATCGTCCTGCAGGGGAACCCCCAGGGCGTGCGCATCCGCAACATCTGGGTCCGCGTCCCGTAATCGACGCGTTCCGGACCCGACCGGCTCCGATCCCGGACCTTCCGTGAACTCGGCCTCCCGCGGGGCCGATGGCGATGCACGCGACCTCTACCGCCCTCCGGCGGCGGAGTCGCGCCCGCCACGGAATCCGGGGAACCGCGCATGCCGCTCTTTCGCCTGTCCAACCCGGTCTCGCCCATCGCCGTCGACTTCGGGTCGGCGTCGGTGAAGCTGCTGCAGGCGACCGCCGGCGAGCGGCCGGTCGCGATCGCCGCGGCCGAGATCCGCATGCCCGACGAGCTGCGGTCGCAGCCGTTCGAGGCGAGGCTTGAGGCGCTCGGCGACACGATCGTGAACGCGATCCGCACCCGCGGCTTCCGCGGGCGCCGCGTGACCTGCTCGCCGGTGAGCGGGCTCATGCGGGTCCAGCACGTGCAGGTGCCGACGGCCGAGGATTCCGACGTCGGCGGCACGGTCACCGCGCTGCTCGAGACCGCCCTGCAGCGGGCGCCCGGCTCGCTCATCGTCCGCTCGCGGCCGGTCCTCGAGACCAGCCGCGACGGCCAGGCCCGCAGCGAGCACCTCGCGTTCGCGATGGCCCGCGAGGACGCGATGCGCCATGTCGACTTCTTCCGCCGCCGCGGGCTGCAGCTCGTCGCGATGCACAGCGAGATCGAGGCGATGGTGCACGCCTTCGACCACATCCACCGCCGCGCGGGCGACTCCGAGCTGACCACGCTCTACGTCGACCTCGGCTGGGGCGCGACCAAGGTCGCGATCGGCCACGGCACCGAGACGGTCTTCGCGAAGTCGGTGCAGCTCGGCGGTCGGCACCTCGACCAGGTGGTCGCCGCCTCGCTCCGCTGCGACCTCGCCTCCGCCCGCGCCCGACGCGTCGCCGAGGCGATGGTGAGCGCCCCGCCGCCCGCCGCGCCGGCCCCGGTCGCGTCCGGCGACGCCGCTCCCGCCATGCTGCGGGCCGCGATGCGGTCCGCCGGCACCGCCGTCGCCCTCGATCGCCGCAACGGCCGCGAGCCCGCGGCGCTCGGCTCGCCGATTCCCGCCGGCGCGCCCGCGTC
>JBEIUL010000030.1:0-11688 GCA_040374395.1 Phycisphaeraceae bacterium | reverse complement strand
TACGCGGGCGGGACCCGGGTCATGGCGGTGAACCCCAAGACCTACATCGAGCGGACGATCGTGAACGACCTCGGTTCGAGCTTCCGCTTCATCGAGCCGTACACGCCCGGCGGGACGACGCCATGCCCGGCCGATTTCGACGGCGATGGCAGCGTCGGCGGCGCCGACCTCGCGACCCTGCTCGGGGCGTGGGGCACTCCCGCCGCCGATCTCGACGGGAACGGCACGACCGACGCGGCCGACCTCTCGATCGTCCTCGGGGCGTGGGGTGCCTGCCCGTAATCGGTTGACGCGTTCGTCCGGGGCAGGGCGGGGTACCCTGCCGCGTTCTCCATGAGCGTCGAACTCGAACCCGATGAACGGACCGGCGGTCGTTACCGCTGGACGCTCGGCCGCCCGGTCGCCGAGGTCGCGCGTTCGGTCGCGATCGACCCGCGGGTTCGCTCGCTCGTGCCCGGTTTTGACGCCCCGTTCTTCCAGGCGGGGCTCGCCGGCTACTCCGACGGCCCGATGCGGCTCGTCGCCCGCGAGCACGGGGCCCCGTTCTGCATCACCGAGGCGCTGCTCGATCGCACGCTCATGAACGGTGGCAAGGGACGCCGCAAGGAAGACCCGGACCTGCTCGCGAGCGAGTGCGGCCTCGGTGATCCCGAGGAGAACCGGATCGCCGGGCTCGACGACCATCCGATCGCGGGCCAGGTCATGGGCACGGTTCCGGTCGAGATGGCCCGCGGGGCCGAGATCCTCGTCGGGATGAACTACGACGTGATCGACGTCAACCTCGCATGTCCGGTGAAGAAGATCCGCAAGAGCAACCGTGGCGGTCACTTCCTGGCCCATCCCGACAGGCGATCGCGGTGCTGGCCGCGGTCCGCCGGGCCGTCCCGGACGCGATTCCCTGCACCGTGAAGCTGCGACGGGCCTGGAACGACACGCCCGAGATGGCCGCGGCGTTCGAGCGAATCTTCGACGCGGCCTACGACCTCGGATACGCGTGGAGCACCGTCCACTGCCGCACCGTCGAGCAGCGGTACGTCGGACCCGCGAAGTGGGATTTCCTGCGCGACCTCCGTCAGCGGCATCCCGACCGGATCTTCTTCGGCTCGGGCGACATCTGGGAAGTCGAGGACATCTTCGCGATGATCGAGTGGACCGGCGTGACCGGCGTCTCGGTCGCCCGCGGCTGCATCGGGAACCCGTGGATCTTCCGGCAGGCCCGCGACCTGATGGCCGGCCGCACGCCGCGATCGCCCTCGCTCGCCGAGCAGCGGGCGGCGCTGTTGCGGCACTTCGAGCTCTCGGTCGCCCTCCACGGCGAGACGCGGGCCGGGCGACTCATGCGGAAGTTCGGGATCAAGTTCGCGCGGCACCATCCCGAGGGCGACGAGATCAAGCGCGAGTTCATCCGCTGCGCGACCTCGGACCAGTGGCGCGACGTGATCGAGCGGCGGTACGGCGATGCCGCCGCGGCCGTCGGTTGAGCGCAGGATCATGACGTGAAGGGCCCCCGGAGGAACGGCCAGCCCGCGCGGCGGCCGGGCGATCGGCTGCGGGCCGGTCGGGCCGCGGCGTCGGCGCCGGTCGTCGTCGTCGGCTCGTCGCGACGGACGGGCGGTCGCGAGCCGGTGCCGGAGGCGCTCGCGGACCCGCCCAGCCGGAACACCCAGGCCGAGCCGGGCACCGGCGGGCCGTCCTCGTCTCGCAGCATTCCCGCGACGGCGAGCTCGCCGCCGATCGCGACCGACGCCCCGAACTGCAACCAATCCCGCGGCTTCGGCGGACGGAGCACGAACTCCTCGCGCCACCCGCTCGCGCCGCGCCGGAAGATCCGCGCCGAGCCCGCGGCCGTCCCGCCCTCGTCGTCGCCGGGCATGCCGACCGCGAGCCGATCCTCGGTGAGATCGATCGCGTAGCCGAACCAGCCGGTGTCGGTCCCCGCGACCGGCCGCAGCGTCTCCTCGAGCGACCAGGCGCCGCGGGTCCGACGGTAGATCCGCACGCAACCCGCCGACTCGCCGGCGCGATCGTCGCGCGGGGCCCCGATCGCGAGCCGGTCGTCGTGCAAATCGAGCGAGAATCCAAACCAGTCGCCGGCGGCGCCGTCCTCGGCCTCGATGCGGGCCTCGGGCTTCCAGCCGTCCGGGCCGCGCCGCCAGACGTAGACCGCGCCCGCATTCATTCCCCGCGCGTCATCGCCGTACGCCCCGATCGCAAGCAGCGGGCCCGACATCGCCACCGCGTTCCCGAACCAGCCGCTCGGGAGCGGCGTCGGGGCCGCGATCTGGATCTCGCGCTGCCATACCCCCTCGCGGAGCGTGAAGACCGAGACCGAACCGGCGTCGTGGACCCCATCGCGATCGTCGCGCGGCGTCCCGATCGCCACCGAGTCGCCCGCGACTGCCATGCACGCGCCGAACTCGTCCGCCGCCTCGCCGTCGGGCGCGACGAGATCGGCCTCGAACCGCCAGTGGGCCCCGACCTTCCGAAAGATCGCGACGCCGCCCGCGTCGACGCCGGCCTCGTCCGACCGGTCCCGCGCGATCGCGAGCCGCCCGCCGCCGACCGCGAGCGTCGCCCCGAAGCGATCGGGCGACTTCGGATCGGTCCACTGGAATCGCTGCACGCGTCGCCAGCCTCGCCGGCTGTCACCGAAGGCGTGCACGCTGCCGTCGGCGGTCCCGTCATCGCCGTCGAAGGGGCTTCCCACCAGCACCTGCGTTCCGGCCACCGCGACGACCCGCCCGAACCGCGTCTCGGCCCGACCTTTCTGGGGCGCGAGCTCGGCCACCGGCGGCGGCGAAGGCGGACCGTCCCCGCACGCCCCCGACACCACCCATCCCGCCGTGATCGCCACCGCGGCACCGCACCCGACGCCACGACACCGCCGCGGACGCCGCGCGCCCGCCTCCCGTCCGCACCTGATCATCGTTCCCCCGGATTCCCGCCGCCCTCCGCGACGCGCCGCGAATCTAGCCGATGTCCGGACGCTCTCCGGAAACTCCCGACTTTTTTCTTGCGCCGTCCCGCCGGAGCGTGACCGCTACACTCCGCCGCCCATGCCCAGTGAATACCTCAGTTACGTCGACGGAGACCTCGAGTGCGAGGCGTACGTCGCCCGGCCTGCCCGCCTCGACGCCGCCCCCGTCGTCCTCGTCTGCCACGCCTGGGGCGGACAGGACGACTTCGCCCGCCGCTCGGCCGATCGCCTCGCCGGCCTCGGCTACGTCGGCTTCGCGCTCGACGTCTACGGCAAGGGCCGGCGGGGCACGACCAAGGAGGAATGCTCGGCCCTCATGACGCCGCTCGCGCAGGATCGCGGCCTCCTCCGCAGCCGGCTGCTCGGTGCCGTGCGCGAGGCCCCGCAGCCTCGCGGGCGTCGATCCCGCGCGAGTCGCCGCGATCGGCTACTGCTTCGGTGGCCTCTGCGCGATCGATCTCGCGCGGGCGAACGCGACCGGCCTGCGCGCCGTCGTCAGCTTCCACGGCCTGCTCTCGCCGCCCGAGCTCGGGCCGCAGGACCGGATCGGCGCCGAGGTCCTCGTCCTGCACGGCTTCGACGACCCGATGTGCACGCCCGAGCAGGTCCTGGCCTTCACCCGCGAGATGGACGCCGCGAAGGCCCGCTGGGAGATCGACATCTACGGCGGCACGATGCACGCCTTCACGAACCCTCAGGCGAACGACCCCGGCTTCGGGACGGTCCACTCGCCCCGGGCCGACGCCCGCTCGTGGGCGGCGATGACTGATTTCCTCGCCCGCACGCTCGCCTGATCGCTCAATGGCTGCGCTTGCCGCGGCGGCCCTGCTTGAAGCCGCGACGGTGGCCGTCGACGCGGCCGCGCTTGCCCTTGCCGCCGCGGTCGTAATCGGCGGCGTCGGCCTTCGCGGCGAGCCGGTCGGCCCGCTTGCCCTGCTGCCCGGCCTCGCCGGTCGTTTCCGCGGGCCGGTCGGCGAAGCGGATGACCGTCAGGTCCATGGTGCGGCTCGCGACGTCGATCCGCTGGATCTTCACCGTCACGAGATCGCCGATCCCGATCGACGCGCCGCTGCGGCTCGCGATGAGCCGGCCGGTCGCGGGCTGCGGGATCCACCGGTCGGGGCGGCCGTCCGGCCCCGGCAGGTCGCGCGAGCGGATCGCCCCGTCGACGAGGTACTTCGCGAGGCTCACGAAGATCGTCCCGTTCGGGGCGACGCCGGTCACGATGCCGTCGAAGTCGTCGCCGAGATGGCGTTCCTGGAGCATCTGGAGGATCAGGAACTGCCGCAGCTCGCGCTCGGCGTCCTCGGCGGCGATCTCGCGCTCGGTGCAGTGGTGGCCCATCTGGACCAGCGTTCCCTCGTCGAGCACCGCCGGATGGATCCCGAGCGACTCCGCGAGCTTGCGCCTCGCCCGCCCGCCGGGCATCGCGGCGCCGTTCTCGGTGAGCTCGAGCAGCGCCGCCATCGCCCGATGCACGAGCAGGTCGGGGTAGCGGCGGATCGGGCTCGTGAAGTGCGCGTAGTGGAAGCTCGCGAGCGCGAAGTGCCCCTCGAGGGCCGGGCTGTACGACGCCTTCGCCATCGCCCGCAGCACGCCGAAGTGGACGGCCCGCGCGACCGGCGTGTCGCGGGTCGCCTCGAGCAGCTCCTGCAGGTCGCGCCGCGTCGGCTCGTCGGGAAGCGAACGCTTCGCGAGCCGGGCGAGCGTGCGTAGCTCCTCGACGTCGCCGTAGCTCGGCTCGGGGTGGATCCGCCGCAGGAGCGGGAGCTCGAGGTCGGCGAAGGTCCGGGCCAGCGCCTCGTTCGCCTCGACCATGAACATCTCGATGACCTTGTGGGTGTACGCGTCGTCCTCGGGCACCGCGTCGACCACGTGGCCCGCCTCGTCGAAGACGAGTTCCGACTGCGGAAGCTGCAGCGAGATCATCCCGTCGCGCTTCCGCCTCGCCTCGAGGACCTTGGCGAGCCGCTGGCACAACCGCAGCGCATGCAGCAGGTCGGGCGAGTACTCGGGCTCGGCCCGCGCGTGCTTGCGGGCCTCGCCGAGATCGCCCCTGATGAGCGCCTCGGCCTCGAGGTACGTCAGCCGCTTCGCCGAGCGGATCGCCGACGACGCGAGCCGCTGCGAGACCGGCCGGCCCTTGCCGTCGAAGGTGATGAACGCGCTCTTCACGAACCGCGTCACGCCCTCCTGCAGCGAGCAGACGCCGTTCGAGAGCGCCTCGGGCAGCATGGGAATCACGCGGCGGGGCAGGTAGACGCTGGTGCCGCGGGCGAACGCCTCGCGGTCGAGCGGGCTGTCGGCGGTCACGAAGTGCGCGACGTCGGCGATGTGCACGCCGAGCGTCCACTCGTCGCTCGCCTCGTCGTGGGCGATCGAGATCGCGTCGTCGAAGTCCTTCGCGTCGGGCGGATCGATGGTGAAGATGAAACTGCCCGTGAGGTCGAGGCGGTCGGTCCACGGCCCGGCCCCGGCCTTCTCGAAGTCGACCGCGGCGGCGCGGGCCTGCGCGATCGCCTCTTCGGGAAAGGCGGTGCGGATCTCGTGCGAGGCGATGACCGCCTCGGTCTCGACGTCGGGCCTTCCGGCCGGCCCCAGCACCTCGACGATCACGCCCTCGGCGAGCGCATCGTCCTCGGGCCAGTGGAGGATCTCGACGACGCACTTGTCGCCTTCCTTGGCGTCCTTCGCGAACGGGTCGCGGATCACCACCGCATCCCGCAGCACGCGGCCGTCGGGCTCGATGACCCAGAGCCGTCCCCTGCGGACGAGCTTGCCCGCGAAGCGCGACTGGCCGCGCTCGAGCACCTCGACGACGCGGCCCGACATCTCGCCCCGCGCCGCCGGCCCGTCGAACGAGCCCGCCCCGCGGCCGCGTCGCGTCGCGAGCGGCTTGCGGACGACCTTGGCCCGCACCCGGTCTCCGCTCACCGCGTCGCCGGTCGCGCCTTCCGGAATGAAGAGGTCGCCCTCCCGAACCGGCTCGTCGGGAATCAGGAACCCGAACCCGCGGATGGTCACCCGCAGCCGCCCCGTCGCCTCGTCGCGATAGCGGGGGAGCCGCAGCTTCTCGTCGTCGCCGACCTCGAGCCGCCCCTCGCCGACCAGCTGCTCGACCGCGGCGGCGAACTCCTCGCGGCGGTCCTCGGCGACCTGCATCTGCCGGACGACCTCCTCGAGCGGGGCCGGACGGTACGACGTGTGGCGGAGGTGATCGAGGATGCGGGCGCGGAAACGAAGTGACATCGGGGGCAGTCTACGCGTGGATCGCCTTGTCCCGTGCGAAGTTTCACGAGGTATTTCCCGCGGCGGTCGCCGAACGCGTTGGCGAACGTCGTGCGGCGCGCGAGACTTCCCGTCGCCCGACCGATCGGGCCTCGTCGCTTCCCAATCCAGTCCCCGGAGGTTCGCCATGGCCACGACCGCACCCGGTCCCGTCGCGTCGACCGGTTCCCCGCAGTTCCGTTACCGCAACGGCTCGGATGTCTCGGGCTGGATGTCGGCGGAGCAGCTGAAGGAGGCCGCGCGACGCGGCGCCCTCACGCCGCTCGGCCTCGTGCAGCAGGCGGGACAGGTCGACTGGGTGCCGGTCGCCGGGGTGCGTGGCCTGTTCCCGGCCGAGACCCGGAAGGCCGACGAGCCGCCGGTCGAGCCGCCGGCCGTCGCCGCCGAGCCGCACGTCCACGGCCGCCACCTGCGCTTCGCGACGCTGAAGGAAGTGCTCGTCGCGTTCCTGAACGCCGACGTCGAGATCCTCGAGGACGCCGCGTCGCAGGTCCGCAAGCTGGTCGCGGTGGGCGCCGACCATTTCGAGTGCGTCGACGAGTCGGGCCGCGAGCGGGCGTTCATCCCGTACGCGCGCATCGAGCGACTCGTCACGTGCGAGACCGCGGCGAACGGGGCGGCGCACGTGTACCGCGACACGCATCGGCTGCGGGTCGCGCTCGCGGGCGGCTGAGCGTTCCGTTCGTCCGGGCGGCGCGGGCTCGCGACGAACGGGATGGCGCGGCCGGCCCCGGGATTCCCCAATGATGCGCCGGTGATGCGCCGGTAACCGCCGGGGATCTGCCCCTCGCACGCCGGCATTTCCGGTCGCGCCCGAGCGGACGGCGCCGACCTGCCAGTCGGAACCGGGACCTGCCCCATCATGCCGGCGAAATGCACGGTTCGCTCGCCCGGAGGTCGGCTGGATTGCATGTTTCCCGCACGCGTCGAGGGATCGATGCGCTGGAGGGACCTGGGGCATGCACGCGAGCAAGCTGAGAATGGCGGTCGGAGCGGGAGCCTTGGCGATGTCGGGCGTCGCGGCGGCCGGCGGGCTCTCGATGACCTACGTCGGTGACGCCTCGGGGCGCACCATCGGCATCCACCACGACCCGACCGCGGCGTGGGATGCGGGGCCTGCCGCCTCGTTCTCGTCCTCGGCCTTCGCCGGCGCGAGGGACTTCGCGTCCTCGGGCCGCCGGTTCCGCACCTTCGCGACCCGCATCGCCGACTCGTTCGCGATCGGTGACACCATCTCGTACCTCCAGGTCGATCCCGGCTCGCTGCCGGGGGGCGACCCGTCGATGTCGCCCATCGGACCGCTGCGGGCCGACCTGCTGGCCGACCTGTACGGTCGCTACTGGGGTTTCGCGGCGACCGACGTCGACCCGAGCTTCGTGGCCGGCTTCCAGCTCGCGATCTGGGAGATCATGCACGAGAACATCACCGGCTCGACCCGCGAGGGCGCGGCCGCGCAGCTGACCCTCGATCTCGGCGCCTTCCAGGTCGGGTACGGCGACACCGCCGAGGCCTTCAGCGCCTACGTGCAGGCGAACATGATGCTCTCCTCGCTCGGCAACGGCCCGTTCCTCGACTGGGCGAGCCTCCGCGGCTGGAGCGAGGGCGGTCCGCTCGACCGGCTCGCGGCGATGGTCGTGCCGCTTCCCGCCCCGGCGCTGCTGGCGGCGACCGGGCTGTTCGCCATCGGTTCGCGCCGTCGGAGCCGTTGATGGCCGTCCCGGGATTCCGCTAGGCTCGTGGCGTGGCCACGCTTCGCCTGTTCGTCGCCGCGCATCCGCCCGAGGCGGTCTGCGGCGGGCTGTTGGGCGAGCTTGCCGGCCTCGGTCGCGAGGACCTTCGTCCCGTTCCCGCCGCGCAGGTCCACCTGACGCTCGTCTTCATCGGGAACCGCGATTCGCGCGAGCTCGACGCCACGCTCGCGAGCGTCGAGGCGTCGGTGCGGGGCCTGCCCGCCTTTCCGCTGCGGCCGGTGCGGCTCGTCCCGCTGCCGCGCCCCGGCCTCGCCCGCACGATCGCCGCCGAGACCGACCGCCCCGCGACGCTGCTCGAGATCCACGAGCGGCTGGTGCGGCGCCTCGCGCGGAACCCGTCGCCCCGGCCGCGCGACTCGTTCCGGCCGCACCTCACGCTCGGTCGCTTCCGCCACGAGGTCGCGTGCGAGCTCGACCTTCCGCTCGCGACCGCCCCGTTCCGCGTCGAATCGGTCGCGGTCCTCGCGAGCGACCTGCGTCCCGACGGCGCGGTCCACCGCGAGCTCGCCCGCCTCACGCTCGGTGGCTGACGCCGCGGGTGGCCGCGGCGATCACCGGGATCGCCGCCAGCGCGCTCGCGGCGCCGATCGCGAAGAGCAGCGGGGGTCCGGCGACGGTCCACAGCAGGCCCGCCCCCACGTACCCGACGAGACCCGCCAGCCCGAGGGCCATGTGCGAGAGCCCGAGCGCCGTCGCCCGCGATTCGGCGGGAACGAGTCCGGCAAGCAGGCTGGTCGTGGCGGCGTCGAAGACGCTCATCGAGATGCCGTACAGCGCGAAGCAAACCCAGACCGCGGGGTCGGGCGCGAACGCGAAGCCGAAGTACGCGAGGGCGAACAGCGCGAGCCCCGCCGACGCGACGAGCCGCGGCGAGTGCCGATCGGCGAGCCGCCCCGCCGGATAGCCCGCGATTCCCGCGAACAGGAAGCTCGTCGAGTACGCGAAGACGCTCTCGACCGCGGTAAGCCCCATCTCGCGGGCCCGCAGCACGAGGTAGGCGTCGCTCGCCGAGCCGACGTAGAACAGCGAGAGACCCAGCATCGCGAGGCGGAACGGCCGCGGCACGGCGCGAAGGGCCTCGCGGAGCGGCACCGGCCGCGGCCGCGGCAAGACCTCGCGCCGCGTCGACTCGCCCACGAGGAAGGTCAGCGCGAACGCCCACAGCCCGAGCAGCGCCGCGATCGCGATCACGATCCGCTCGGCGTTCCCGTCGCCGGCGGCGCCGTCGGGCCGCGACCCCAGGATCCACCACAGCATCGCCGCGCCGAGCGCCCCGCCGCAGAAGGCGCCCGCGGTGTCCATCGCGCGGTGGAAGCCGAACGCCCGGCCGCGGTCGGGATGGTCGACGAGGTCCGACAGCAGCGCGTCGCGAGGTCCGACGCGGAAGCCCTTCCCGAGCCGCTCGGCGGTGCGTCCGAGCAGGGCCCCCGGCCACGAGAACGACGCGGCCAGCAGCAGCTTCCCGACGATCGGCAGCCCGTAGCCCCAGCGGATCTTCCCGGTCCGCCGCCCGCTCGAGTCGCTGTGCCAGCCCGCCCAGCCCTTCACCACGCTCGCGACGAACTCGGCGACGCCCTCGATCACGCCGATCGCCCACGCCGGCCCGCCGAGCGGGCCCGTGACGAACAGCGGCAGGATCGGATGCACGATCCCGCTCGAGAGGTCCTCGGCGAAGGAGATCAGCCCCAGCCGCCGGACCGGTCGCGGGAGTCTCGCCATGGTCGGCACGGTAGCGTGCCGGAGACCGAATCCGCCCGCGGACCCTCGCGAAGATTGCCGACCATGGCGCTCATCGAACCCGGATCCGCCGCTCCCGCCTTCCGCCTGCCCGACGCCGAGGGCACCGTCCACACCCTCGCCTCGCTCAAGGGCAAGGCCGTCGTCCTCTACTTCTATCCCAAGGACGACACCTCGGGCTGCACCGACGAGGCGTGCCAGTTCCGCGATCTCCTGCCGAAGTTCAAGACCGCGAAGGCGGTCGTCCTCGGCGTGTCGCCCGACGGGTCGGCGAGCCACGCGAAGTTCGCGAGCAAGCACGGCCTGAATTTCACGCTGCTTGCCGACGAGCCGGGCCCGAAGGGCGTGCCGGCGACCTGCTCGGCCTACGGCACGTGGCAGGAGAAGTCGATGTACGGCCGGAAGTACTTCGGCGTCGTCCGCACGACGTACCTGATCGGTCCCGACGGGAAGGTCCTCCGCCGCTGGGACAAGGTGAGCGTGCCCGGCCATGCCGCCGAGGTGCTCGCGGCGATCTCGGGCGGGAAGGCCGCGCCGGCGAAGGTGACGGCGTCCGGCGCCGCCAAGGTCGTGAAGTCCGCCAAGCCCGCCAAGCCCGCCGGCCGCGCGAAGGTCGCCAAGGTCGCGCGGAAGCCCGCCGCGAAGCCCGCGGCGAAGGCGACCCGCCGGTCCCGCGGCTGAATGCGGACCGGCGTTACACTCGATCGCGTGGAACACGTCCCGCTCCGCTTCAAGCGACTGTCGCCCTCGGCGAAGGTCCCCGGCTACCAGACCCCGCTCTCGGCGGGCATGGACCTCAGCGCCTGCCTCGACGGCCCGGTCGTGCTCGAGCCAGGCGACATCACGCTCATCCCGTGCGGTTTCGCGATGGCGATTCCCGAGGGTTTCGAGGCGCAGGTGCGGCCCCGCAGCGGTCTCGCGGTCAAGTTCGGCATCTCGATGCCGAACACGCCCGGAACGATCGACGCCGACTACCGCGGCGAGGTCAAGGTTCCCCTCGTGAACCTCGGCCGGTCGCCCTTCACCGTCGAGCCCGGGATGCGGATCGCCCAGATGGTGATCGCCCGCGTCGCGCGGGCCGACGTGGTCGAGGTCGACGAGCTCGACGCGACCGACCGCGGGCAGGGCGGATTCGGCAGCACCGGCACCCGGTGAGCGTCCCGCGTCGTTCCCGGACCGTGCGAAGCGGCCGGGGTTTGCCGTAGGATTCGCGATCCCATGAGCGCTCCCGCCGCCCCCGTCTCCGCCCCGGCCGAGGTGAACGTCCCGCTGCTCGACCTGAAGGCGCAGTACGCCACGATCCGCGCCGAGATCGAGCCGGTGCTCAAGGACGTCGTCGAGAGCCAGTATTTCATCGGCGGGCCCAAGATCGATGCCCTCGAGGCCGAGGTCGCCGCCTACAGCCAGGCGAAATTCGCGATCGGGTGCGCGAACGGGTCCGACGCGATCCTGCTCGCCCTGATGGCCCTCGACATCAACGCCGGCGACCTCGTGGCGTGCCCGACCTACACCTTCTTCGCGACGGCGGGGGCCGTGCACCGGCTCGGCGCGAAGCCGATCCTCGTCGACATCGACCCGGTCACCTTCAACATGTGCCCCGAGTCGCTGGCCGCGGCGTTCCGCTGCCACCCGGCGATCAAGGCGATCATCCCGGTCCACCTTTTCGGGCAGGCCGCCGATCTCGACGCGATCCTCGCCTTCGCGGCCGAGCGAGGCGTTCCGGTCATCGAGGACGCGGCGCAGGCGATCGGCACCGAGGACGTCCACGGGAAGCGGGTCGGCAGCCGCGGCGTGATCGGTACGTTCAGCTTCTTCCCGAGCAAGAACCTCGGCGGCTTCGGCGACGGCGGCATCGTGACCACGCAGGACGCGGCCCTCGCCGCCCGCCTCAAGCGGCTGCGGAACCACGGCATGGAGCCGAAGTACTACCACGAC
>JBEIUL010000007.1:0-21662 GCA_040374395.1 Phycisphaeraceae bacterium | reverse complement strand
GTAGTAGTAGAGGCAGTGCACGACGTCGGGCTTCAGCCGCCCGATCGCGGCCCGCACCTCGTCGCGGAACCTCGCCAGGTCGATCTCGCCCTCACGGATCTGGCCCGGGTGCAGCACGGTGATCGATGGGATCGCCTCGTTCGGCTCGAGCAGGCCGTACTGGGCGGTGTTCTCGTGCCCGAGATACGAGATGATCACGTGGCAGCCGTCGCAGCGGGCGGCGATCGACCGCACGTACTGCATCTGGTTCTTCTTGCAGCGATTGACGACGAAGAGGATCCGCATGTCGTGGACTCCGGATCCGGTCCGGGTCCGGTTCGGGTCCGAACTGGTTCGGTCGCCGGCAGGGACCGTCAGGATACGTCCCTCGATCTCGCGCCCGCGAGCCGAACCGTCAGGGGCAGGGGCCCCACTGGCCGAGCACCGCCGAGATGTCGGGGCCGCTCGTGATCCCGTCACCGTTGATGTCGGTCGGTCCGGGCTGTTCCCACGCGGCCAGCACCGCGCCGAGATCGAGCGGGTTCACGACGCCGTCGCCGTTGAGGTCGGCGGTGCACGCGGGTGCCGGCGGATCGCACCCCGTCGCGGTGATGCGGATGTCGTCGATCGCCGCCTCGGTCGTCGAGTTGTTCCCGATGTCGCCGACCACGAAGCGGATCCGGGTGGTGGCGGTCGGAACGAGCACGTCGTTCATGCGGAAGGTCCGTTGCCGCCAGCCGGTGGTCGACGAGAGGATCTCGTCGGCGACCACCCAGTTCTTCCCGTCGCCCGAGACCTCGACCGAGATCCGGTCGGCTTGGCCCGAGGGCGGCGGATCGTTGCAGTAGAACCACGCCGCGTACTGCACCTCGACATCGCTCCAGAGCAGGTCTTGGGCCGGGCTGGTCAGGATCACCGGGCCGCCGTCGAGGTCACCGGCCGATGCGGAGGAGTTCTCCGGTGCGTTCAGGGTGGTGAAGCACTGCGTCCCTTCGAACGGGGTGAAGTCGTTCGCCGGAGAGACCGGGACCGAGCCCACCCAGGTCCCGTTCGGATCCCCGCGTTCCCAGTGCCCCGCGGTGGTCGCGCCGCCGGCCGAGGCGGTCCAGCCGCTGTCGATCTCGTAGGTCTCCATCTGCGTCGTCGTCGAGCCGGTGCTCGGGACCGCGGTGAACTCGCCGTCCGGCGGATCGACGTACGTACCGCCGTTGCTGAGGCTCGCGGTGAAGCGATACCGGATGATCTCGCCGCATGCCACCGCCGGAAGCCGGGCGATGAACCCCCGGTCGCTCACCGGTTCGAGCGTCGCGGGCACGAAGGTCTCGCCATCGGTCGACACGAGCAGCCGCGGATCGATCGGCTCGCCGCCTCCCGCGATCGCGATCACCATCGGGAAGGTCACCTCCTCGCCGGGTTCGAGCGTTTCCGGCCGTCCATCGGGGTAGATGAAGCTCAGGTCGATGGGCGGCTGGTTCATCCAGACCTCGATGCCCGCGCAGCGACCGGTCACGAGGTCGGGATACGCGTCCCCGTTGATGTCGATGGGAGCGATGTCGAACGTCGACGCGAGGTTCGCCGCCGGAATCGCCGACGAGATCGCGAAGGTCACGTTGGGCGGGTTCCCCTGGTTGGCGTAGATCTTCGCCCGTCGCCCCGTGGCCGGGCAGAACGGCCCGAGGTCGAGGTCGACGTCGGCGATCAGGATGTCGTTGAACCCGTCGCGGTCGAGATCGGAGATCCGCACCACGCTCCCGAACTCCCAGAGGCTCTCGAGCAGGGTGTACGAGGTGAACTTGGCCTGGCCGAGGGCGTCGTTGGTGTTGTTGAGGAGGTAGCGGTCCCTGCCGTCATCGGCGATGACCAGGTCCATCCGGCCGTCGTTGTTCAGGTCGCCGGTCTCCAGGTTGTACGGACCGCCGGTGGCGACGGTCACCGGACCGGTGAAGGAAAGGCCCCGCTCCGCTCCGGTGCGGCCGTAGATGATCGCGACGTCCTGGTCGGCGTTCAGCGTGTTGATGCGGGCGATGTCCTCGGCCCCGTCGAGGTTGAAATCGGCCGCCGCGGCCTTCGCCCCGAACTTCGAGAACAGCTGCGTCGCCGTCATCCGGGTCGTGGCGCTGTCGTAGAAGTGGCCCGGTCCCGGTCCGGCGGGATCGTCACCCCAGTTCACGAGGAACTTGTTGTCGTAGTCGAGGAGCGGGTTCTCGGGCGGGCTCTGCTGGCACTCGCCCGGCTCGGCGGTGTCGCCGTCGCCGTTCAGGTCGATGCAGATCGTGCCCGAGGTCTCGGGGGTGTCGTAATCGACGAAGAAGATGTCGGGATAGCCGTCGCCCGTGAGGTCGTGCACCGTCGCGTCGCAGGCTCGGGGGTTCGCGGGCTGGCCGTTCTTCGCGAACAGCACCGGAATCCGGTTGTCCTCGAAGCGGAAGCCGAGCCAACCGCCCTTCGGGTCGACCCCGAGGTTTCGGTACACCCGGGGCTGGCCGAGCATCGCCCCGAGATGGTCGGACATCGTGGTGAAGACGAGCAGGTCGAGCCACCCGTCGCCGTCCACGTCGACCGCCTCGACGTCGCGATCGTTCGTCGGGTCGAGCAGGCCCTGCGAGCCCGCGACGTCCGCCGCGCTGCCGTACTCGACGGTGCGGTCGACGAGCGTCCCGTTCTCGTTCATCAGGAGGATGTTCCGGAAACCGCCGGTGATCGAGCCGGGGAACTTCCGGACGCAGACGAGGTCGAGGTCGAAGTCGCGGTCGAAGTCGCCGATCCCGAAGCTCTTCTCGAGGTTGTCGCCCTGGAGCGACGGGTCCATCACGATCCGCGTTGACGTCTCGTTCGTGAACGAGAAGCGTTCCTGCCCCGAGGCCCCGCCGGCGAGCCACGAGGCCATCGCCGCCATCGCGAGGGCGATGCGGTGACGGGGGCGCGGGAACGCGGCGAAACGGACTCTTTCTCCTCGCATGGCGGCCGGATCGCAGATGGGGCGAACCGTCCCGAAACTAGCACCGGTCCACGGGGAGTCCACCCCGTTCCGGTTGAATTGTGCCGTCGCGGACCGGATCCGACGTTATCCGACGGGAGTCGCTTCCCGGGAACCAAAAGAACCCAAAAGAAGAGCCGCCACCCGAGCGAGTCGGGTGGCGGCCGTGGGTCTCTCTGCAAGGTGCTGCCGGACGTGGAAGGACGTCCGCTCAGGCCCGGCGGCGACGGCCGGCGAGGCCGGCGAGGCCGAGGAGGGCGACGGCGCCCGGGGCGGGAACCGCGAAGCTGCTGGTCGCGAACTGGGCCGAGGTGCCGAGGCCCTGGTTGTAGCCGATGGTGATCGGCGTCGAGAAGCCGGCGATCGTGTTCTTGAACACGAACTGCGCGATGATGGTCTGGAGGGTGGTGGCGTTCACCCGGCCCTGCAGGTTCGGCGGGTTCTGGTTGAACCAGCCGGCGCCCGCCGGGATGCCCGCCTGATTCCAACCGGCGGCGCCCCAACCCGGGTCGGCCGAGGTCGAGTTGCCGAAGTCAGCGGCGTTGCCGCCGACGGTGACCCAGCTGTCGGTCGTGGCCGCGGTGGGCGACGGGATCAGCGTGGGGCTCCAAGTACCAGCGACGTTCGAGCCGCCGCCGGAGAGGAAGTCGTTGTGCCAGAAGCTGCCGGCCGGCAGGGCGTTCATGCCGTAGGCGTTGAGGACGGTGTCGTTCGCGTTGTTGAACTTCGCGTAGACCTTGAACACGTAGAACGTGTCCGCGCCCTGGCTGACCGTGCTGCTGACCACGTTCATGCTGACGAAAGCGGCCGAAGCGGAACCAGCGACCATGGTCGCGGCGACGCCGACGAGAAGACCCATCTTCATTTGTCTGCTCCCTTGTCCTTGTGTGACGGGACACCAAACAAGGGGTGTCCCTTTTCCCTGGTCTGCCCTACAGCACCTTGCGTGGGGCAACCCTTCCGTCCCGGAACATAGCCCATGGCGATGCCCAGTCAAGGGTTCACGCCCGAAAACCGAGCATTGGTTCCGAAAAGCCGCGAGGTCGCCTGCGGGACGCACCCCCCCACCCGGACGGTTTCCGAGGAGCATGGAGGCCGCTCGGCTCGACGTAACTCCCAAACGCCCAAAGAGAAAGGGGTCGCCTCCGTTGAGGCGACCCCTTGGTTGCGACTGGGTTGGAACGAGCCGTCTTCGAGCGGTTCCCTGAGCCTTGGGAGGCTCGTTCCCCGTCGATCAGGCCCGGCGGCGACGGCCAGCGAGGCCGGCGAGGCCGAGGAGGGCGATCGCGCCCGGGGCGGGAACGCCGAGGATCGCTTCGCCCTGGCCGAACTCGGCCGGGGTGCCGAGACCCTGGTTGAAGCCGACCTTGAGCGAGATCCGGACGCCGTTGCCTTCGGTCATGACGAAGTTGCCGATGAGCGAGCGGAAGTCGTTCGTTCCGAAGGTCACGCCACGGCCCTGGAGGTTCGGCGGATTGCCGTTGTACCACCCAGCGACGCCGGCGTCGGCGGTATCCGGGATGCCCGGCTGGTTGAAGGCAGCGCCGCCCCAACCCGGGTCAGCCGTGGTGGAGTTCCCGAAGTTCGCGGGCTCGCCACCGATGGTGACCCACGAGTCGAGGTTCGAGTTGCCGCCGAGGAGCAGCGTGGGGTTCCACGTGCCGGCGAACGTCGACTGGACGTTGCCGTTGAGGAAGTCCTGGTGCCAGAAGTTCCCGGTACCGAGACCCGAGGCCGCCCCGAAGGTCTGGAGCGAGTGGATCTGGAACGCGTTCAGGAGGGTGTCCGAACCGTTGGTGAACTGGGCGTAGAGCTTGGTCGCCGTCTTGCCAGGGGCAACGACGGTGGTTTCGGTCACGAAACCGACGAAAGCAGCAGAGGCCGAGGCCGAAAGGGCGGCGGCAGCGAGCATGGGAACCGCAAGCTTCATATCTCTCACCTTTCTCCGAGTGGGAAAGTCGGGGAACACGACTGTCTGGCGACGTCACGTGACGACACTGGACGATGTCAAGGTGCGCCCAGTCGCGGAGAAGTCAAAGGACCATGTCGAAAAACGACAGCTCCCCGACGATTTCTCGATTTCGGAGTCCGATAAGAGGCGTATTCGCATGTCTTGTGCCGGTCTGAGCCCCTTTTTTGCTCAATCCGGCTGGATGCTTGGCCTGTAGTTACCGGCAGGCCGCTTCCTTCTGTTCCCTTTCCTCTCTCTGCCTTTCTCCGCCGATCCACCGTGTCGGTGGGGCGGGGTTTGTCCGAGGCCCTCCAGCCTCGTCTCGTGGTCTCGGGCCCGGGGAGTGCCCGCGGTCAGTCTTGCTTCGCCTGGTGAATGACCACTCGGCCGAAACGCGACTGCGGCGGGATCCTCGAACACGCGACTCGATGGATTCCCTTTTTCCCTTACGGGAGTTCCCTCAGGGGACGGCCCCTGCGTCGAGGCACTCGCCTCGAACCTCCGTCGGCCCGTTTCCCGCCGATCACCCGAAGGCGATCAGGGCGAGACGAGCCGCCCGCTCAAGAGCAGCGGACGGCTGAAAGTTAGTTCGATTGTGACGATGCGTCCAGAAAAATCCCGGGGATTCATGCCATTTGGGGCATCGAACGCCACGATGAGGTCGCCGGCGGTTCGCCCGACGACTTGGGATCCGGGCCGCCGTCGGCTCGAGCGGGATTCCGTGTGAAGCTGGGGAAGGGTGAGCGTTCGCGGACCGCCGTTCGGTCCGACGCCGGACTCGTGTCCTTCGACCTCGGTCGATGGCCGCTGCCCGCCATCGCCCTCGTCTTCGCTCTCGTCCTCGCCTTCGATGAACACCTCGACCGTCCGGCCCACCCATTCGGCGTGGACGCGGGCGGAAACCTCGCCCTGCACCGCGAGCAGGGTGTTGTTCCGGTGGCGTTTGACCTCGTCGGGAACGTCGTCGGTGAAGCGATCGATCGCGACCGTGCCGGGCCGGGGCGAGTACTTGAAGATGAAGTTGTTCTTGAACGGCAGGGACCGGACGAGGTCGACGGTCGCCGCGAAATCCTCGTCGGTCTCGGTGGGGAATCCCACGATGATGTCGCCGGCGAGCGTCGCGTCGGGCAGCCAGTGGAAGACCCGGTCGACGAACTCGCGGTACTCGGCGACGGTGTAGCCGCGGTTCATGAGCTTGAGGATTCGGTCTGAACCGCTCTGGGCGGGGGCGTGGAGGTAGCGGCAGATCCGCGGGCAATCGCGCATCGCCGCGAGCACGTCGTCGCCGAAGTCGCGGGGGTAGCTGGTCACGAAGCGGAGGCGGCGGAGGCTGGGCAGCTCGTCGTGGATGCGGCGGAGGAGGTCGGCGAAGGTCGTCAGGCGGCGGCCGGCGGGGCGGTCGGTGGTTCGAAAAGCCTGCAATCCCGGGCCGATCTGGGGGGCCTCGCCCCCGCCGACGGTCAGGGCCACCCCATGCTCGTAGCGGTAATGGTTCACCGTCTGCCCGAGGAGGGTGATCTCGAGCACCCCGGCTTCGACCAGGCGGCGGCATTCCTCGACGATGTGGTCGGGGGGCCGGTGGACTTCCGCCCCCCGGGTATGCGGAACCACGCAGTAGGTGCAGAACTTGTTGCAGCCACGGGTGATGCGGACGTAGGCGCTGCGGGAATCGCCCTCGGAGCGGGGACGGAACGCGCGGCCGAGGTCGAGGGCCTCGAGACCGTCCTCGGCGGCGGCCAGGGTCGCCGAGCGGCGGTTCTTGTTGCCCGCGAGGGCGGCCCGCTCGGCGGCGGGCCCGCGGCCGGTCTTCCGCAGGTTGTCGATGAGCAGGGGAAGGCGGTCGAGCTCGCCCGGTCCGACCAGCAGGTCGACGTGGGGGTAGCGGCGGAGGAGGTCGAGACCGTCCCGCTCGGCCATGCATCCGAGGACGCCGAGGATGAGCGACTCGCCGGCCCGCTTCCGCTGCCCGACGATCCCGATCCGGCTGTAGGCCTTCTGCTCGGCGGCGGCCCGGACGCTGCAGGTGTTGTAGAGGATGACTTCCGCCGCCTCGGGCTGGGGCACGAAGCGGTAGCCGAGGCTCTCGAGGTGACCGCGCACGAGCTCGCTGTCGAGCTCGTTCATCTGGCAGCCGAAGGTCTCGAGGTAGACCCGCATGGGCCCCGGAGTGTAAGCCGCCGGCGGGGCGAATCCGGCCGGCCGGACGGGTCTGGGCTGCGGGACCGGTCGATACGATGGTCCGGGATGACCTTCACCACCGTCGAGATCTTCGTGGCCGTCGGGGTCGGCCTCGTGCTCGCGGCGGCGATCGGGGCCTACATGGTCATCTCGCGTCGCAAGGGCTGGATGTGACCGGCCGGCGAATCTTCCCGCCACGGGCCCGCCGCGGCCGATATTCGACGCCATGCGGGCCGGATACGGGATCATCCTCGTCGCGTTGGCGCTCCTGACCCTCGGGGTCGTGATGGTGAATTCGGCGGGCCTCACGGTCACGCCCGACCCGAGGCTGGTGACCACCGGCCAGGTGACCGCCGAGCAGTTCGAGCGGATGAGCGCCGCCCACCGGCCCATCTCGCCCGCGTCGGTCTTCTTCGGGCGGACCACGACGCTCGCCCTCGTGGCGATGCTGGCGATCTTCGTCGGCAGCCGCGTGCCGGTCGAGCGGCTCGCGGGCCTGAAAGGCTGGCGGTCGCCGGTGCCGTGGATGATCGGCCTCTCGATCGTGCTGCTGGTCCTCGTGCACGTGCCCGGCATCGGCCGCAGCGTGAACAACAGCTCGCGCTGGATCGGTCCGCCGCAGTACGGGTTCCAGCCGAGCGAGCTCGCGAAGTGGGCGATGCCGTTCCTGGTCGCGTGGTGGTGCTGTCGCCAGGGTGACCTGATCGCGAGCTTCCGTCGCGGGTTCCTGCCGGCGATCCTGGTGCTCGCCGTGGTCTGCGGCCTCGTCGCCGACGAGGACCTCGGCACCGCGGTGCTCATCTTCTCGGCGGGCTGCCTGGTGCTCGCCGCGGGCGGCGTGCGGTGGTGGAACCTCGCCCTGCTCGTCCCGGCCGGGCTGTCGGCGGTCGCCGCCCTCATCGTGACGAGCCCGTACCGGCTCGACCGCCTGCTCGCGTGGCGCAACCCCTTCGCCGACCCGCAGGGCATCGGCTACCACATCATCCAGTCGATGTCGGCGATCTCGGGCGGCGGCCTCACCGGCCGCGGCTTCGGCCGCGGGCTGCAGAAGTTCGGCTACCTGCCCGAGGACACCACCGACTTCATCTACGCCATCGTGTGCGAGGAGCTCGGGATCGGCGGGGCGCTGCTCACGCTGCTGCTCTACGCCCTTCTGCTCTGGTTCGGCTACCGCATCCTCGCGATGCGGATCCGCACCGCCGCGGGCACCGGGCCGGCGCTCTCGCCATTCGCCCAGCTCTACGTGTTCGGCGTGCTCGCGACCATCGGCCTGCAGGCCCTCATCAACGTGACCGTCGTGACCGGGATCGCCCCGACGAAGGGCATCGCGCTGCCGCTGCTCTCGAGCGGCGGGTCGGGCTGGGTCATGACCGGCTTCGCCCTGGGCACGGTGCTCGCGATCGAGCGGGCGGCGGTGCGGCGGATCGCCCGCGAGGGGATCGCCGAGGACGACGGCCGTGAAGCCGCGAGGGTCGCCACCGCCTGACCGGCGCGGCGGAGGGACGTGATGTCCGACGTGCATGACCGGGTGACGAGCGTGGTGTTTGCCGGCGGCGGGACGGGCGGGCACATCAGCCCCGGCCTCGCGATCGCCGAGCGGCTCGCGTCGCTCGATCCGGCGTCGAGATCGTTCTTCGCCTGCTCCGAGCGGGCGATCGACGCGGAGATGCTCGGGAAGGCCGGGGCCGAGTTCGCGCCGGTCGCGGCGTCGCCGGTCTCGTGGCGGCCGGCGGGGGTGGTCCGGTTCCTCCGCGACTGGCGGAAGGGGAAGGCGCAGGCCCGACGGATCCTGCGGGAGCGGAACGCGACCTCGGTCGTGGCCCTTGGCGGCTTCGTGACGGGTCCGGTCGTCGCCGCGGCGGTGGCGGCGGGCGTGCCGGTGCTGCTGGTGAACCTCGACGCCCGGCCGGGCCGCGCGAACCGCTGGGTGGCCGGTCGCGCGACCCGCGTCGTCTCGGCGGTCGAGACGCCCGAGTGCCCCGGCTTCGCCCGCGAGATCGTGGGCATGCCGATCCGCCGCGTCGCGATCGCGCCGGGCGATCCGCTCAGCTGCCGCGAGGAACTCGGGCTGAAGGCGACGCTGCCCACGCTGCTCGTGACCGGCGCGTCGCAGGGGGCGAGCAGCCTGAACGAGCTCATGGTCGAGATGCTTGCGAAGCGCCGCGAGGCGTTCGCGGGGTGGCAGGTCTTCCATCTCTCGGGACCGTCCGACGTCGAGCGGCTGCGGAAGGCCTACGCCGAGGCGGGCGTACCCGCCAAGGTCGAGGCGTTCACGCACCGGATCGGGCTCGCGTGGGGCGCGGCGGATCTCGCGCTCAGCCGGGCCGGCGCGAACTCGGTCGCCGAGGCCGCGGCCAACGCGGTGCCGACGCTCTTCGCGCCGTACCCGTACCACAAGGACGGCCACCAGGCCGCGAACGCCGAGCCGCTGGTACGGGCGGGGGGGGCGGCGATCGAGACCGACCTGATCGACGCGACGCGGAACCTCGAGGGCCTCGGGAAGGCGCTCTCGGTGCTGCTCACCGATCCCGCGCGGCGCCGCGCGATGCGCGAGAGCCTCGAGCGCGACCGCCCGGGCGACGCCGCCGCGACGATCGCTCGGATGCTGCTCGCGCCGGCCTGAGGCTCACTCGACCGACGACAGCCATGCCGCGAGGAGGTCGATGGTCGCCTGCAGGTCGCGGCGGTCGATCATCTCGGTCACGGTGTGGATGTAGCGGGTGCCGGCTCCGAGGGCCGCCACGCGGGCGCCGCGGTGCGCCCGCTGGATGCTCGCGCCGTCCTGGCCGCCGCGGGGCAGGATCGCCTTCTGGTGCTTGATGCGGTGCCGCTTCGCGACCGCGACGAGCTCCTGCACCAGGGCGTGGTCGGAGATCATCGAGGAATCCTGCACCATGATCGCGACGCCCTCGCCCTGCGCCGTGACCCGATGCGTTTCGGGAACGCCCGGCGTGTCGCAGGCGAGGTTGACGTCGAGGCCGATGCCGAGGTCGGCGGCGACCGCGTTCGCGGCGACGGTCGCGCCGCGCAGGCCGACCTCCTCCTGCGTGGTGAAGGCGACGTGGATCTCGCAGGCGCAGTTCGACTTCTGGCCCTTCCGCAGCTTGCGGATCGCCTCGATCGCCACGAAGCATGCCATCCGGTTGTCGAGGGCCTTCGACACGACCTTCCGCGGCGTCTCGAGGAACGGCTGGTCGAGCACGACGTAATCGCCGACCTCGACGAGCTTCTTGACCTCGTCGGCGTCGCGGCCGAGGTCGACGAAGAACTCCTCGGTGCCGGGCACCTTGCTGCGCTCGGCGTCGCTCGAGATGTGGATCGGCTTGCCGCCCGGGTTCATCACGCCCCGCAGGTCGCCGTGGGCGGTGCAGACGAGGACGCGGCTCGCGAACAGGTTGCGGGGGTCGAAGCCGCCCGCCGGGTTGAGCCAGAGGAAGCCGCGGTCGTCGACGTGCCGGACATAGAAGCCGATCTCGTCCATGTGGGCGGCGAGCATCACCTTCACCGGCTTGCCCTTGTCCTTGCCCTTGCGGCCCGGATCGACCCGGCAGAGGAGCGACCCCATCGCGTCGACGTGGGTCGCGTCGAAGAGTCCCTTGGTCTCCTTCTGGATGAGGGCCCGCACGCGTTCCTCGCGGCCGGGGATTCCGGGGGTCTCGCACAGGCGACGGAAGAGGTCGAGGTCCATGGGGCGATGCTCTCTCGGGGGGCGTTTCGGAAGGGGAAGGGAAATATACGGGGCTATCATCGACGCCGTGACCGACGACGCCGCTTCCGCGAATGCAGCTCTCGCCGACCAGCCCCTGCGCGATCGCCATCGGGCGTTCGCCGAGGCCGAGGCGGCGATCCACGCGCCGGTCGCGGCCGAGCGGGCCGGGGCGGCGACCGGGAAGCGGCTTGCGGCCGAGGTCAGCTACCTGCCGTACGCGGTCGACGAGCGAGGGCCGCTGTGCGAGCTCGTGGCGTCGTACGGGCCGGTCGAGCCGGAGTACGCGACGATCCGCCGCGGGGCGGCGCTCGTCGACGCGGCGTGGCGCGGGACGCTCGAGATCCGCGGGGCCGACCGTCGCGAGTTCCTGCAGCGGATGGTGACGCAGGACCTGAAGGGCCTCGAGGCGGGCCGGGCGGTGCGGAGCTTCTGGCTCAACCGCAAGGGCCGCATCGAGAGCGACCTGCTCGTCGCCGTGCTCGGCGACCGCATGACGGTCGAGCTGCCGCTCGACCGGGCCGCGCCGACGGTCAAGACGCTCGGGGCGTTCCTCTTCTCGGAGGACGTCGCGATCGAGGACGCGTCGGGCCGCACCCATCGACTCGAGCTGCACGGGCCGGCGGCGGCGAGCACGCTGGCGCTCGTCGGCGCCGCGGCACCGGGCGAGGGCGCATGCGCCGCCACCTCGATCGCCGGCGTTCCCGTCACGATCGTCCGCGACGACGCGACCGGCGAGGCGGGCTTCACCATCGCATCGCCGCGCGACCGCGTCGGCGAGGTGTGGGACGCGATCGTCGCCGCCCGCGATGCCGCGGAAGGACAGCGGCGCCGCGTGCGGCCGGTCGGCTGGCTTGCGTTCAACATCGCCCGCATCGAGGCGGGCACGCCGCTCTTCGGGATCGACTTCGGCGTCGACAACCTGCCGCACGAGACGGGCGTCCTCGCGAGCCGCGTCTCGTTCCGCAAGGGCTGCTACCTCGGGCAGGAGGTCGTGGCCCGCATGGAAAGCCTCGGGAAGCCGAAGCAGATCCTCGTCGGCCTGCGGCCCGAGCGTGACCTGCTGCCGGTCGCGGGCGGCCAGGTGTTCGAGCTCAACGAAGACGGCTCGATGGGCGCGCCGGTCGGGACGGTCACGAGCAGCACGATCAGCCCGCTGCTCGGGGCGGCGCCGATCGCGTTCGCGTCGGTGCGGACCGCCCACGCCGAGCCGGGCCGGCGCGTGCTCGCGAACGCCGAGGGCGAGCAGGTGGTCGCGAAGGTCGGACCGCTGAAGTTCTGGCCGGAGACCACGGCGTGAATCCCGAGGGCACCGATCCGGTGACCGGTGGCGAGGTGATGCTCTTCATCCTCGGCGGCGTGATGACGGTCGCGGTGCTCGCGATCGCGGTCGCGATCGGGTTCGTGATCCGCCGCGAGGAGCGCGAGGCGGCCCGCACGCGGGCGGAGGCGGACGAATGAGCGGCAGGTTGCGCATCACCGAGGTCGGGCCGCGCGACGGCCTGCAGAACGAGCGGGAGATCGTGCCCGTCGAAGCGAAGGTCGCCCTCGTCGACGCCCTGTCGGCGGCGGGCTTCCCCGAGATCGAGGTCACGAGCTTCGTGAGCCCGAAGTGGGTCCCGCAGCTTGCCGACGCGGCGGAGGTCCTGGCGCGGATCGCGAGGCGCCCCGGCACGCTCTACTCGGCGCTGGTGCCGAACGAGAAGGGCCTCGACGCGGCGCTCGCGGCGGGGGTCGGCAAGGTCGCGGTCTTCACCGCGGCCAGCGAGGCGTTTTGCGGAAGGAACCTGAACGCGACGGTCAGCGAGTCGATCGCGCGGTTCGCGCCGGTCGTGCGTCGGGCCCGCGAGGCGGGGCTTCCGGTGCGCGGCTACGTCTCGTGCGCGGTGCGGTGCCCGTTCGAGGGCCCGGTCGCGCCCCGGAAGGTCGCCGAGGTCTCGCGGGCGCTGCTCGGCCTCGGCGTGACCGAGCTCGATCTCGGCGACACGATCGGCGCCGCGGTCCCGGGCGACCTCGAGCCGCTGCTCGCGGCGCACGCGGGCTTGGCGAGCCCCGGCGAGATCACCATCCACCTGCACGACACGCGGGGCACGGCGTTGGCCTGTGCGTTCCGCGCGATCGAGCTCGGCGTCCGCAGCCTCGATGCCTCGTGCGGCGGGCTCGGGGGCTGCCCGTTCGCCCCCGGTGCGACCGGCAACCTGGCGACCGAGGAGCTGGTCTACGCGGTTTCCGGATCGGGATTCGCGACCGGCGTCGACCTCGCGGCCCTGCTGGGCGCGGCGGCGCTCGCCGAGCGTTCGCTCGGGCGGCCGCTTCCCTCGCGGCTGCTGCGGGCGGGCGTGCCCGGCGGGTCGAGTTCCTGCGACCAGCGCGGCCCGCGCGGCGAGAGCCGGTAGATCGCGGCGAGGCCCGTGCCCTGCCGCTCGATCGGCCAGAGCGAGAGCCGGTTCCCGTCGAGGATCGCCGCGTGCGGCGTGCCCGGGAACGAGTAGGCGCCGGTGTTCAGCACGGTGACTCCGCCGACCGCGCGGACGCCGGCGCGGTGGCAGTGACCGGCGATCACGAAACGCACCGCGTTCGAGTGCTTCCGGCCGAAGGTCGCCGCGAGCCGCGGGAAGTCGCGCCAGGCGCGGAACATCTCGATCGCGAGGTTCGGGTTGATGAGCATCCGCCAGACCGTCGAGGCGTGGTCGCCGTCGCCGAAGTAGCGCCACTGCGAGATCGCGGCCTCGCGGGCGGCGAGCAGGGCGGCGGCGTTCGTGTCGCGCTCGTGCGGCGGCAACGTCGCGACGCACCGTTCCCACGCGGCCCGCATCGAACGGCCGCCGGGGCTCCACGGGGCGACGCTCGGGTGGAAGGCGTCGCCGTGCGTCACCAGGATCGCGCCGGCGGCGAGTTCGAGGGTCCGGCGTTCACTCACGAACGGGTCGTGGTTGCCGGCGAGGGTGATGACCTCGACGTCGCGGTCCTCGGCGAGGGCGAGCAGGCGGCGGAACTCGGTCTCGGCGTCCTCCTGGAACTCGGGACGGTGGAACTCGGCGGTGTCGCCGTTCAGGACGAGCGAGGTTCCCGGCTCGAGCAGGGGCAGCAGGCCTCGCGCGTACCGGATCGACTCGGGGCCCCCGAGGTGGAGGTCGGAGAGGATGAGGACGCGCGAACGCATCGGGACGTCTCAGATCGGCCCGCGGCCGGGCCGGATGAAGCGGAACCGGCGGATACGTCCGCTCGGGTCAGTGGCCGCTCCCGTTCCCGCGGGATCCGGGGCCGAAACTGATGGTGTTCTTGCCGCTCCGCTTGCTCTGGATCGCCAGGCGGTCGGCGTGGGCGAGCAGGGTCGGGCCGTCGAGGCCGTCCCAGGGGAACGTGGCGACGCCGGCCGAGATGCTGATCCGGCCCGGGCCGCCCTTGCCGAGCCGGGCGAGCTGCAGCTGGTTCACGGCGCGGCGGAAGCGGTCGGCGATGACCTCGATCGACTCCGGGGGCGATCCGCCCCGGGCGGCCCGGTCGTCGGCGAAGATCACCACGAACTCGTCGCCGCCGATCCGGAACACGTGGTCGCCGCGGCGGATCACCGAGCGGAGCAGGGCGACCGTCTCCTTCAGCACCTCGTCGCCGACGTCGTGCCCGAAGTCGTCGTTGTAGCGCTTGAAGTCATCGATGTCGAAGACCATCAGCGTGAGCGGCCGGCGCGCCGCCTTGGCGTTGGCGATCTCGTCGGCGAGGATTCGCTCGAACGCGCGGCGGTTGCCGGCGCCGGTCAACTCGTCGGTGAAGGCCTGCTCGTGCAGGTCGTGGAAGCGGCGGTCGAGCGCGAGCCACGGGCCGATCCAGCGGGCCCACGTGGCGAGGGCGGTGACGTCGGCGGTCTCGGAGACGAGCGAGCCGAGCGGTCGGTCGTCGTGGCGGATCTCGGCGGCGCGGCCGGTCGGCGTCCGTTCGGCCGCGAGGCGGACGTCGCCGTGGCCGAGGTGGTGGCGGACGAGCGCGAGGGCCAGCTCGACGACCCGGCCGGGGCCGGCGAGGACGGCGGCGACCAGGTCGACGTCGCCGAGGGCCGCGGCGTCGATCGCGGCGGCCGGAACCGCGGGGTCGGCCGTGGCGGCCGGGGCGGCGGTGCGGGCCCGGTCCGCTGCGGTCCGCTCGCGTTCGGCCAGCGTGTCGCGGGCGTCGTCGATCGCGGCGGTCACCACGTCGACGTGAGGCGTGGGCGAATCGTCGACCGCGACCGGCGGGGCGGTGCGGGCGACCGCGGGCCGTTCGGCGTGGATGACCTCGACCGACGGATCGAGCCGGTGCACGGCCTCCTCGATCACCGTCCGTGGAAGGCCCGACGGACCGATCACGATCGCCGCGACCGGTTCCCGCGACGACGCGTTCGCGACGAGGGCGAGCGCCGCGAAGAGATCACCGGCCGCGACCACGGTCCGGGCGTGCTCCTGCCGACGTGCGATCTCGCGGACGAGATCGTCGTCGCCGACCGCGATCACCGAGCCTCGCGAGGCACGAGTCCTCATCGACGCACCTCCGGGTCGCCGCCGTCGGCGTCGGGATCGGCGTCGAAGAAGCTCAGCAGCATCTCGATCTCCTCGGGCGTCACGCTCGTGTCGAGCGGCGGTCGCGGGCCCCCCGCGGGATCGTCAGCCGCCGCCGGAGGCGCCGGCGGGGGGATCTCGGGTTCCGCCTCGGTCCCGGCCAGCCTCAGCGTGGGCGGGCGGGCCGGGTTGGCCGCGGGACGATCGGGGTTTCGCACCGGGGTTCGCTCGGCCGTGCGCTCGGCGGTCAGCCGGCGGGCCGAACCGTCGCGGACCGCCCACACCCCGACTTCCGGCGCATAGGCCCGAATCGCGTCGGTGAACGACTCGAGTTCCGCCGACTGCTCGGCACCGACGAAGAGGACCGCGATCGATTCCTGCCGGGCAAGCCCGAAGCTCGGCCGGAGCCGGTCGGCGACCTCATGCCGGAGGGCCTCGGCGAACGCGATCACCGGATGCGACACCGACTCGATGCTGCCGCGGGCGGCGCGGATGCGATCGATCCACGCGGTGGGCAGGTCCTCGAGCCGGCCGACCACGAGACATCGCGTCAGTCCGGAGGGGAGGGAGTTGGACAGGTCGGAATCCGGGCTCACGGCGACATCCCACCGCGGCGGCGGACTCTCCGGAGGGGTCGTAAGTGCAAGTCTTCCAGACCCCTACGGCAGGATCAGGCCGCGGCGCCCGATCCGAACGAATCTAGCACCGGATCCGGCCGGCGACGCCCGGATGCGGGCGGGATTGTGCGGGAAGGCCCGGAAACCGCGGGCCGACCGCCCGGAAACCTGCGAGCGCGTCGAGGTTCTGGCCGGGGGGTGGGGCTTCGGCTATGCTGCCCGACTTCCCGCCGCCGCCCGATCGCAGGGTGAGGCGGCTCCCGGACGGAGGTCCGACCGGGATCCACGGTACTCGCGAGGCTTCCCATGACCCAGTTCCAGGCTCCTCCCACCATCGAGCTCAAGGTCGGTTCCGACGGCAAGAAGTACGCCGACCACAAGTCGGTCGACGACCTTCGCCGGATGATGACGCCGAACGGCAAGATCTACTCCCGCAAGCGGCTCGAGCTGTCGGCCCGCGAGCAGAAGTTGGTGGCCCAGGCGATCAAGCGGGCCCGGTTCTTGGCGCTCCTGCCGTACACGTCGGCGACGATGTGAGGCCCGGCCCCCAGCGGGGCCAGTTCGAGCACGTCCGCTACCCGATGGCCCTCACCGGGCGAGAAGCCGGTGAGGCTTTCGCATGGCCGCGAGCCACCACGCCGCCCGGAGGCGACGGAGGCCAGCGTCCTCGGGGAAGCGACGGAGAGCGGCGTGAAGGCGAAGGGCGGCGCGGCGAAGGCGGCCGGCGGTGAGGTCGTCGAGCACGAGGTTGTGCAGCGAGGCGGCGACCGCCCCGCGGCGGCCGAGCCGTCGGCACCAGCCGCGGGCCTTGCGGCCGAGGCGGCCGCGGCATGCCAGCGCGGCGAGCTTCCCGAGGAGTTTCGTGTCCGACGGATCGGCCTCGACGAGGGGCACGAGAGCCCTCGCGCCTTCGGCGGCGAGCCCGGAATCACCCAGCAGCCATGCCGCCGCCACGAGGCGGTCGATGCGGTCCTCGGCGTCGGGATCGCCGGCGAGCGACGCGATCTCCTCGCGGGCGATTCGCACCGCATCGCTCCGCTCTCCGAGCATCCAGCGGGCCCGCGCGAGCAGGGCGCGGGCGCCGGCCAGATCGGGATCGAGCCGGTGCGCCTCGACCAGCGCGGACAGTCCGGCCGCGGGCCCTTCGAGCGACATCTGTCCCGAGCCGAGCCGCAGGTGCACGATCGCCTCGCCGGGAAGCCGCTCGGCGGCGAGCCGATAGTGCCGCACCGCCTCGAGCGGGCGCTCGAGCCGCACGAGGAGGTCTCCGATCTCGACGAGGATCGCGGCGTCGTCGGGACGCATCGCGCGCTCCTCGAGCAGCAGGGCGAGCGCGGCGTCGAGGCTGCCCTCGCCGGCGACGGCGCGGGCGAGCCGGACCCGCAGCCGCGGCGTGTTCGGCTCGAGCCGCAGCGCCTCGCGGAAGCACCACGCGGCGCGGGAATGCTCGCCGCGCTCGAGCCGGCTCTCGCCCATCGCCATGAGGCAGCCGGGCATCCGCTCGAGCTGCTGCTGGGCCTCGAAGTACGCGAGGTCGGCGTCGTCGTGGCGGCCGAGTTCCGAGAGGGCGAGGATCCGCCGCGCCCACGCCGGCTCGAGCGACCGGTCGAGGGCGAGGCTGCGGTCGAGAAACGGCAGGGCCTCGGCGTAGCGGCCCGCCCGGCAGAACGCCGAGCCCGCCGCGAGCTGTGCCTCGGGACGCCGCGGCATCAGCCGCGCCGCCTCGCGGAAGGCGTCGACCGCCTCGTCGACGAGGTCAAGCCCGTCGAGGGCGAGCCCGAGGTTGAAGCGAAGGTCGCCGCGGGCGGGCTCGCGATCGATCGCCTTGCGGAGCTCGTCGGCGGCTTCCTGCAGCCGGCCGTGGCGAAGGTGGCGCACGCCGCGGGTCGCGTGCGGATTCCCGCTGCGACCGGCGCCGGGATTCGAATCGCGCGATCCGTCACCGGGCGTGTCGCCGTCGTGGTCCATTGGAACGTATTGAAGGTTCGCGCGACCGCCGTGGCAAGGGGCAGCGGCCGGGATATCGCGGCGCGAGTACCCTGACCGAGCCCGACGGACGGGCGCCGCCCATGCACCTCGTCGCGATCATCCTCGGTCTGGTCGTGGCGGCTACGAGCCCCGCGTTCCCTCGGCAGGCGGCCACACCGCCGGCCGGGCCCGCGGCCGACGACCGCGACTTCCTCGATGCGATCCTCGGGAACGCGGCCAACCCGCGCCCGGTGCGGGTCGGGGCTGCCGAGCGGCTGCTGAAGGAAGGAAGCGACCGGGCGCTCGGCGTGATCGAGCGATCGCTGGCCGGCGGTGATCCGGCGCTCGTGAGCGTCGTGGTCGAGGCGATCGACCGGACGGATCTCCTTCCGCCGCGGCTGGTCGGTCCCCTCGTCGCGTCGCTGGCGATGCTCGGCGACTCCGAGGCCTCGGCGGTCGGCCGCGTGCTGGCCGCGACCGACCCGACCTACCAGGAACGGATCGGCACGCTCGCCCTTGACGCGACGGCCGCGGCGGCGGGGCGGCGGGGGCCGATCGTGGCCCTCGGCGAGTTCCACGACCGGTCGGCGCAAGGGCGGCTGATGGAACTGCTCGAGGTCGACCGCAAGGAACCGCCCGAGGTCGTGGCCGCGGCGGTCCTGGCGCTGTCCCGCAGCACGGGACTCGGGCTCGGGACCGAGCCGGGGCGATGGCGCGACTGGTGGATCGGCTCGCGCGAGGGCGACGCGAGCGCCGAGTTCGCGGCGGTGGTCCGTTCGCTCACCGCCCGGCTCGACGAGGCCGAACGCTCGGCGGCCGACGAGCGGCGGCGTTCGGATCGCCTGAACGAGCGGCTCGTCGGCGCGATGCGCGAGTGGCTGGCGACGCTGCCGGTCCGCGAGCGGTTCGAGCGGTGCGCGGCCCTGCTGGAGGACGAGTTGCCGTCGCTGCGCACCCTCGGGCTTCGCGAGACCGAGCGACTGCTGCGGAACGGCGAGCGGCCGACCGAGGCGGTCGTCGCGGCGGCGCGGGGGCTGCTCGACGACGTCGACCCCTCGCTGCGGTCGCGCGGGGCTCGCCTGCTGCGCGACCTGCGGGTCGAGGATCTCGACGTGCGGCTTGCCGAGCGGCTGGGGTCGGAGCGGGATCCGACGGTGGTCGCGAGTTGGCTGGCGATCCTCGAGGAGCGGCCGAATCCCGCGGCGTTCGGGCCGGCGCTCGCCCTCATCGGCGACGCCTCGCTCGAGGAGCCGGCGGCGGCGCTCCTCTGCCGGCTGGTCGAGCGGCGGATGGTCCCGCCGGAATGGGAAGCGTCGGTCCGCGGGCCGCTGCGGCCGGTGGTCGCGCGGCGGGCCCGCGAGCACACCGCGAAGCTGCTGGCGCTGGCCGGCGACGAGAGCGACCTCGCGAACGTGCAGGTCCTGCTCGACGCGAGCGACGCGGCGGTGCGGGCGGGGGCGGCCGAGGGCCTGCTGGTCCGCGGCGTGCGGCGGCCGCTGCTCGAGCGGGCCGACGACCCGGCGATCTACCCGAGCGTGATCGCCGCCCTCGCCGAGGGCGAGGCGAGTCCGGTGACGCTCGCGGCGCTCGTCGCGAAGCCGCCGCCCGAGGCGAGCCGCGCGGCCTGGAACGCGGCGCTCGCGTCGCTCCTGAGGCGGCTTGCGGTCGAGGACCTGCTCGAGGCCGATCGCCTGCTCGAGCCGCTCTCGGCGGTCGAGCCGCGGACCCGGATCGTCGGGCTCGAGCGGATCGCGCTGAACGCCCGCTCGGCGAGTTCGGCCGACGAGGCCGCCGACGGCCTGCGGCGACTCGTCGAGGTGCAGCTCGACGCGGGCCGCATCGGCGATGCGATCGCGTTCCTCGAGGGCCTCAAGCCGGTCCGCGGCGAGCCGCTGCACGCGGCGCTCTTCCGCGCCGAGGCCCTCGCCGGCAACTACGCCGACGCGGCGATCCTCGAGCCCGATTCGGCCCCGTGGCTTGCCCTCGTCGACGAGCTCGCCGATCGCGGCCTGCCCGCCGCCGGGCCGCTCGCCGAGCAGGCCGCGACCCGGTTCGGCTCGTCGCTTCCCGCCGCGGTCCGCGAGGGGCTCGAGCGGACCCGCCGGCGGTTCCTCGGCGACGGCGCCGCACGCGGAACCCAACCCTGATCCGACCCCGGCGGCCTCCGTTATGATCGGGGGTTCCCCCGAAAACCAACGGAGCGAACGCGTGGCGAAGCAGAAGAGCGTGGGCAACCGCAGCAGCGTGGCGGCGGGCGGCCGCCGGACCGAGAGCGACTCGATGGGCCCGATGGAGGTGCCGGCCGACGCCCTCTACGGAGCGACCACGCAGCGGGCGGTGCTCAACTTCCCGGTGTCGTTCCGCCCGGTGCCCCAGGCCCAGATCGAGGCCCACGTGCTGCTGAAGAAGTGCTGCGCGATCGCCAACGGCGAGCTCGGCGAGATCGAGAAGGCGAAGGCGAAGGCGATCGTCGACGCCTGCGACGCGGTGCTGGCGCGGTTCCGCGAGCCGGCGCCGGAAGGCGACCGCCATCCGCTCATGCGGCACTTCCCGATCGACGTCTTCCAGACCGGCTCGGGCACCTCGACCAACATGAACGTGAACGAGGTGATCGCGAACGTCGCGAGCCAGCGGGCGGGCAAGGCCATCGGCTCGAAAGACCCGCTGCACCCGAACGACCACGTGAACGCGGGCCAAAGCTCGAACGACACTTTCCCGAGCTCGATGCAGATCGCGGGGGCGACGCTCATCCACGAGCGGCTCGTGCCCGCGCTCGAGCGGCTCGCGAAGGCCCTCGACGCGAAGGCGAAGGCCTGGGACAAGGTCGTGAAGATCGGCCGCACGCACTTGATGGACGCGACGCCGATGCGGGTCGGGCAGGAGTTCTCGGGGTATGCGGCGGCGGTGCGCTACTCGGTCGATCGCGCGAAGGCCGCTCGCGACGCCCTTGCGGGGAACCTGCCGCTCGGCGGCACCGCGGTCGGCACCGGCATCAACGCCCACCCGAAGATGGCGGGGCTCGCCTGCCGGAAACTGACGGAAGCGACGGGCGTCACCTTCCGCGAGGCGAAGAACCATTTCGAGGCCCAGGCGACCCGCGATTGCGTGGTCGAGGCCCACGGGCACCTCAAGACGATCGCGACGAGCCTGTCGAAGGTCGCCAACGACATCCGCTGGCTCGGCTCGGGCCCGCGGTGCGGCCTGTTCGAGCTTTCGCTGCCCGCGACGCAACCGGGCTCGTCGATCATGCCGGGCAAGGTGAACCCGGTCATCTGCGAGAGCGTGGTGATGGTCGCCTGCCAGGTCGCCGGAAACGACGTCGCCATCACCCTCGGCGGCTTCGGCGGCGTCGGATCGCTGCTCGAGCTGAACGTCGCGATGCCGCTCGTGTCGGAGCGACTCGTCGAGAGCGTGACGCTGCTCGCGAACGCGAGCGAGATGTTCCGTTCGAAGTGCATCGAGGACCTCGAGCTGAACGAGGCCGAGGCGGCCGGCACGGTCGAGAGGAGCCTGATGATGTGCACGGCGCTCGCGCCGGTCGTCGGCTATGACCGGGCCGCGGCGATGGCGAAGGACGCCTTCAAGAGCGGCGAGACGATTCGGCAGTACTGCCTGCGGACGGGGATCGTGGATGCGAAGCGGCTCGACAAGCTGCTCGACGCGACGGGCATGACGAAGCCGGGGGCGAAGGGGCCGGGCGGGGGGTAACGTGGAGCCGGGGGCGGCCGGCCCCCCCGGGCGCGCGGGGGCCACC
>JBEIUL010000332.1:0-3533 GCA_040374395.1 Phycisphaeraceae bacterium | reverse complement strand
GTGTCGCGCTGACATGCCCAGCAGGCGATCGCGATGCCCTCGAGCACGAGGTGCGGGTCGAAATCGACGAGCAGGCGGTCCTTGAACGTGCCCGGCTCGGCCTCGTCGCAGTTGATGCACAGGTAGCGCTTGCCGCCGTCGGGAGGGGCGACGAAGCTCCACTTCATGCCCGCGGGGAAGCCGGCCCCGCCGCGGCCGCGGAGGTTCGCGTCCTTGACGAGGGCGACCACGTCGGCGGGCTTCATCGCGAGCGCCGTGCGGAGCGCCGCGTACCCGCCGGTCGCGAGGTACTGGTCGATGCCGACGGTGCGGCGGTTCTTCGGGTCGCCCCACGGGTAGGTGGGGATCCGGGCGGTGAGGGCGGGTTCGGTCAGGGGCATGGCTGGTCGGGTCCGGTCGGGCGCGGGGGCTGGGCCCCGGGCGGCAGTTCAACTTCCTCGATCACGGTGCGTCGCAGGACGACCCCGTCGGGTCGCTTCTCCTCCTCGACGGTTCGGCGGACCTCGGTCGGGGCGGGCCTCGCCGGCGGGGCCGCGGGGTCGGTCCGGATGCCCTTCACGACGTGGCCGAAGAACTCGCCGAGCGAGCGCATGAGCGGCTTGTCGGCGTCCTCGGGGCGTCCGGTCATGGCGTGCGCGGCCTCCACCTCAGTGATGGCCCCCGCCACGGCCTGCCTCGTCGATGATCTTCCCGAGCGAATCGGGGTTCAGCCGCTCGTGCAGGACGCCGTCGACGAGCGCCACCGGCGCCCCGTCGCAGGCCCCGAGGCACTCGAGCGTGAGCAGCGTGAACTTCCCGTCGGCGGTGGTCTGGTGCGGCTCGAGCCCGAGCCGCTCGCCGGCCGCCGCGATGACCTCGTTCGCCCCGCACATCTCGCAGGCGATCGAGTGGCAGACGCCGATGACGCACTTCCCGGTCGGCTCGAGCGTGTACTCGTCGTAGAACGTGACGGTGTCGAGCACCTCGGCGGGCGTGACCTTCAGGAACGACGCGAGCTCGAGCATCGCCTGCCACGGGATGCAACGGTGGTCGTGCTGGAGGTCGTGCAGGATGGGCATCATGGCCCCCTTGCGTTCGGCGTACCGCGGCAGGAGCTCGCGCTCGTACCGCTCGCGCATCGCCGGCGTGAGGTAGGGCTCGGCCCGGGTCGGGATCTTGGTCGTCGCGGAAGGCTTGGCGATCCAGGTCATGCGTGTGGTCCGGGGGAAGGCCGGGTCAACGGTCGAGCTCGGCGGCGATCACGTTGATCGAACCGATGATGGCGACGACGTCGGCGAGCTGGTGCCCCTCGATGAGCCGCGGGAACACCGAGTAGTTGACGAACGACGGCGGCCGCGTCCGGGCCCGCCAGGCGCATCGCCCGCCGTCCGCGACGAGGTAGTAGCCGAGCTCGCCGTTGGGGCTCTCGATCGCCGAGTACACCTCGCCGACCGGGGCGTCGACGCCCCGGTTCCACATGCGAAGCTCGAAGTTCTGGATGGTTCCCTCGATCGAACCGTAGATGTCGCCCTTCTCGGGATCGCGGATCTTCGCGTTCGCCGTCGAGTTCACCGGCCCCTGCGGGATGCGGTCGATCAGCTGCTCGATGATCCGCTTCGACTGCCGCATCTCCTCGAGGCGCACCATGTAGCGGGCGAGGCAGTCGCCGTCCTGCGAGACCGGCACGCTGAACTGGACCGGCTCGGCGCCCTCGCCGTCCCAGTTCGCCGCGTAGCAGAGGTAAGGCTCGTCCTTGCGGATGTCCCGCCGGACGCCCGAGGCCCGGGCCATCGGGCCGCTCAGGCCCCACGCGACCGCCTCGGCGGCGTCGATCACGCCGATGCCCTGGATGCGATCGATGAAGATGCGGTTCCGGTTGAGCAGCGTCTCGATGTCGCCGAGGGCCTTCGGCATCCGCACGTCGATGAAGTTCCGCACCATGCGGCGGAAGGTCTCGTCGTCGGGCAGGTCGCGCCACAGGCCGCCGACCCGCGTCCAGTCGGGATGGAACCGCTGGCCCGACACGTACTCGACGATGTCGTAGATGTGCTCGCGCTCGTTGAAGCCGTAGAGGAATCCGGTGAACCCGCCGAGGTCGAGGGCCGCGGCCCCGACGCAGAGCAGGTGGTTCTGGATCCGGCCGAGCTCGGCCATGATCGTCCGCAGCACCTTGCAACGCGGGGTGATCTCGACGTCGAAGAGCTTTTCGACCGCCTGGTGCCAGGCGATGTCGTTCACGATCGGCGAGATGTAGTCCATCCGGCTGATCGTGCAGACGTACTGGTTCCAGTCGTGGTGCTCGCCGAGCTTCTCGAACCCCGAGTGGAGGTAGCCGATGTGCGGGGTCGCCCTCGCCACCCGCTCGCCGTCGATCTCGAGAACGAGCCGCAGCGTGGTGTGGGTCGCGGGGTGCTGGGGACCGAAGTTGAGCACCCATCGGTCGGGAGCCTGGACGTGGTCCTTGAGGTACTCGGTGCTCTCGATGTCGAGGCCGAGCACCTGGTCGGGTTGGAGCTGGTAGGGCATCGGGAAGGTCGGGCTGGCGGGAGTCCCCGGCGGCACCCCGGGGAAGGTCCGGAGTATAGGGGCGGCCCGCTCCGCCCCGGGGCGACCGGGGGGCTCACCAGCCGTCGAGGTCGAGGACGAACGGGTTCGTCCGCCGTTCCGCCCCGATGGTGGTCGCGGGACCGTGCCCCGGCAGGACCCGGGTCTCGTCGGGGAGCGAAAGCAGCACGTCCCGAAGCGAACGCTTGAGGGCCTCGGGATCGCTCGTCGGGAAGTCGACGCGGCCGATCGAGCCGGCGAAAAGCGTGTCGCCGACGATGGCGACCGGCGGCCCGCCCGCCCGCCCGACACCGTGCACGAGGGCGATGCCGCCGGGGCTGTGACCAGGCACGTGCCGGACCGTCCACTCGGAGCCCGACAGCTCGAGCCGGTCACCGTCCTTCACGAAGCCCGTCGGCGGCGAGACCCGCACGTCCATCGCCGCGAACGCGGAGAGGTTGAGCATCGGCTCGCCGTTGAACTCCCGCTCGGCCTCGTGGGCGAGGATCGGGAGCGGCCCGAACGCCGCGATCGCCTCGTCGATCCCGGCGATGTGGTCGACGTGGGCGTGGGTGAGGATGATCGCCGCCGGCCGCAGCCCCGCGTTGCGGATGTGGTCGATCAAGGGCCTCGGCCGTTGGCCGCAGTCGACGATCCAGCACGTGCGGGCATCGTGCGGCGCCTTCGCGTCGGGCACCCGGACGACGTGGCAGTTGGTCTGCCAGTCGCCGAGCGCGAAGGTCGTGATCTCGGGGCTCGGCCCCGCGGGATTGCCGGCGTCCATGCCCTAGCGTACCGCGGCCGGCGGTACACTCGCGCCGTGGCCGTCCCCGCCGCCCGAATCCGCGGTCCCGTCCCGACGCTCGCGATCGTCACGATCGCGGTCGCCTCCGGCTGCGACACGATCTCGAGCGACCTCGACAGCTTCGGCGAGAGCTTCTCGCCGCCGACCCCGCTCGAGGCCGCGACCTGGGCGGTCGACACCACCGACGCCGAGCCCCAGCGCCGCG
>JBEIUL010000242.1:0-4517 GCA_040374395.1 Phycisphaeraceae bacterium | reverse complement strand
GAACGACTGCGGCTACTGGGATCCGCTGCGCGAGCTGCTCGAGCATGCGATCGAGCACCGGTTCGTGCGGCCCGCGGTGCTCGAGCTGCTCTCGTTCCACGGCGATCCGCTCGCGGCCCTCGACGCGGCGCTCGTGCCGGCCGAGGACGACGGCGGCATCGAGCGGTTCCTGCCGCAGCACGGGAAGACGCACGGCTCGACCCACGACTCGCCGCATCGGCCGCGGGGTGCGCATGGCGGCTGAGCCGATCGGGCTGATCGCCGGCCAGGGCGACCTGCCGCTGCTCGTCGCCCGCGGGATGAGCGCGGCCGGGCGACCGGTGCGGGCGATCGGGCTGCGCGACCAGTACCGGCCCGAGCTCGTGCCGCTGTGCGACCGGCTCGAGGAGGCGGGGCATCCTGCAGATCGGCCGCTGGATCCGCCTCGCCCGGCGCATGGGCGTGCGCGAGGCGGTCATGGTCGGCCGCGTCTCGAAGGCCCGCATGCACGACCCGTGGCGGCTCGTGCGCCAGCTGCCGGATTTCCGCGCCGCGCTCATCTGGTATCGTCGCTTGCGGCACGATCACCGCTCGGCCGCGATCCTCGCCGCGGTCGCCGACGAGCTCGCCGCCTCGGGAGTCACGCTCATCGACTCGACGACCTTCATCCGCGACCAGATGGCCTCGGCGGGCACGCTCGGGAAGGTCGAGCCGTCGGCGATGGCCCGCGGCGACGTCGAGTTCGGCTGGCCGCTGCTCACCGGGGTCCTCGGCCTCGACGTCGGGCAGTCGATCGCCGTCCGCGACCGCGACGTGATCGCCGTCGAGGCGGTCGAGGGCACCGACCGGATGATCGACCGCGCCGGGGAGCTCTGCCCGGCGACCGGCTGGACGCTGCTCAAGAGCTGCCGCCCCGACCACGACATGCGGGCCGACGTGCCGACGATCGGCGTCGCGACCGTCGAGCGGGCGGCGCGGGCCGGGGCCCGCTGCATCGCCCTCGGCGCCGGGCGGGTGATCCTCGTCGACCGCCCCGCGGTGCTCGCCGCCGCCGACCGGCTCGGCGTGGCGATCGTGGGCGTGTGAGCGGACGGGATCTCGGGCGGGCGGTCCCCGTCCCGCGCCGTACACTTTCCGCCCCATGCCCCGCATCACCCTGCCCGACGGCAGCATCAAGGAATTCCCCGCGCCCGTGACCGCCGGCGAGGTCGCCGCGAGCATCGGCGCCGGCCTCGCGAAGGCCGCGATCGGCGCCCGCGTCGACGGCGAGCTCCGCGACCTCTCGGCCCGCATCGACCGCGACGCGAAAGTCTCGATCGTCACCGCGAAGGCCAAGGCCGGCCAGCCCGCCGACCCCGATTCGCTCGCGCTCATCCGCCACAGCTGCGCCCACGTGATGGCGGAAGCGATCCAGCGGCTCTTCCCCGGCGTGCAGCTCGTCTACGGCCCGCCGCTCGACACCGGGTTCTACTACGACATCCTCTT
This sequence comes from Phycisphaeraceae bacterium, assembly GCA_040374395.1. Classification (GTDB taxonomy): domain Bacteria; phylum Planctomycetota; class Phycisphaerae; order Phycisphaerales; family SM1A02; genus JBEIUL01. Next base: position 3,053 of record JBEIUL010000242.1, on the reverse strand, counting down.
CCCCGCGGGCGTGACCGTCTCGAGCGAGGATTTCGCCCGCGTCGAGGACGAGATGCGCCGCATCATCGCCGAGGACCGGCCGTTCACCCGCGTCGACCTCGGCGTCGACGCCGGCCTCGCGAAGCTCAGGGCGGAAGGCTCGAAGTTCAAGCTCGACAACGCCGAGCGGGCGGTCGCGGGCGGCTCGAGCGCGCTCTCCTGGTACGTGACCGGCACGCCCGGGAAGGACTGGGAGGATCTCTGCCGCGGCCCCCACGTCCCGACCACCGGGCGGATCGGGGCGTTCAAGGTCACGAGCCTCGCCTCGAGCTACTGGAAGGGCGACGAGAAACTCGACCGCCTGACCCGCGTCTACGGCACCGCGTTCGCGACGCAGGCCGAGCTCGACGCGCATATGGCCGCCCTCGACGAGGCCCGCCGCCGCGACCACCGCGTGCTGGGCAAGCAGCTGCGGCTCTTCCACATCGACGAGATGGTCGGCCAGGGGCTCGTCCTCTGGACGCCCGCGGGCTCGATCGTCCGCACCGAACTGCAGGACTTCATCGGCGCCGAACTGCGTCGCCAGGGCTACTTCCAGGTCTACACCCCGCACATCGGCAAGCTCGACCTCTACCGGACGAGCGGCCACTTCCCGTACTACCGCGAGAGCCAGTACCCGCCGCTGGTCGCGCACGAGCAGCTGGCCGAGCTCGCGAGCGAGGGCTGCACCTGCGCGGACCTCGCGAACCGCATGGAGAAGGGCGAGATCGACGGCTACCTGCTCAAGCCGATGAACTGCCCCCACCACATCCGCATCTTCGCGAGCGAGCCCCGCAGCTACCGCGACCTGCCGGTGCGGCTCGCCGAGTTCGGCACCGTCTACCGGTGGGAGCAGTCGGGCGAGATCGGCGGCATGACCCGCGTCCGCGGCTTCACGCAGGACGACGCCCACCTCTTCGTGCGCGAGGACCAGGTCGGGCCGGAGGTCCTCGGCTGCCTGTCGATCGTCAAGCTCATCTTCCGGACGCTGGGCATGGAGGACTACCGAGTGCGGGTCGGCCTCCGCGACCCGGACAGCGCGAAGTACGTCGGCGACCCGGCGAACTGGGACAAGGCCGAGGAGGCATGCCGCACCGCCGCCCGCTCGCTCGGCGTGCCCTTCAGCGAGGAGCCGGGCGAGGCCGCGTTCTACGGGCCGAAGATCGACTTCGTGGTCAAGGACGTGATCGGCCGCAGCTGGCAGCTCGGCACGGTGCAGGTCGACTACAACCTTCCGATCCGCTTCGACCTGAGCTACATCGGCAGCGACAACAAGGCCCACCGGCCGGTCATGATCCACCGGGCCCCGTTCGGCTCGATGGAACGGTTCATCGGAGTGCTCATCGAGCACTTCGCCGGGGCGTTCCCGCTCTGGCTGAGTCCCGAGCAGGTGCGGGTGCTGCCGATCAGCGAGAAGAGCCAGGCGTACGCCGAGGAGGTCCTCGCGGCCCTGAAGTCGCGGGGCGTCCGGGCGACGCTCGACGACTCGAACGAGCGGATCCAGGCCAAGATCAAGGTCGCCTCCGACCTCAAGATCCCCTACCTCGCGGTCGTCGGCCCCCGCGACGCCGAGAGCCGCCAGGTGAGCGTGCGGGCCCGGGGGCGGCAGGAGAACCTCGGCGAGCTGCCGTTCGGCGATTTCGTCGATGCGGTCGCGGCCGAGATCGCCGCGAAGTCGCTGCCGGGGACCGCGGGCACGCTGATCGCCCGCTTCCCCGCCAAGGCCTGAACGCGGCCTGACCGCCGGGGACCGAGCCGGAATTCGGTCGGGAAATTCGTCGGCTTCTTTGCCCCGGGCCGATCGGGGCGTTACATTTCTCCCGACCGGTCGCCACCGGGCGACCGCGAGCCCCGCCACGGTTCGTTCGTGCGGATCCCGCCCCGATGGCGGGCGGCGGCCGGGCTCCCTCGACCTCTTCCGACGCGTGACGCTTCACCTGACCATCGAACTTCACTCCGCATGAGCGCCCCGGCGCCCATGACCACTCGCGTTCGGGTCTCCCGCTTCCTGAACCTGACCTCGGCCGTGCCGGCGACGTTCGCCGGACGCCGATCGACTCCACGTCGCAGTCCACGCCCGCGGCGGGCGCGGACGGCCTCCTGATCCACGCCGCGACCTCCCGAGGAAACGACCATCTCCAGCTACCCGCCCCGCCGGCCTCCCTTCCGCGACGGTCCCATCGGACCGCGCGTGAACGATCGCATCCGCATCACCCCCATCCGCCTGATCGACGAGAACGGCGAGATGGTGGGCATCGTCGAGACCGAAGAGGCCCGCATGCGGGCGATGCAGCTGGGCCTCGACCTCGTCGAGATCGCCGCCGACGTGCGGCCGCCGGTCTGCAAGATCATGGACTTCGGAAAGTTCAAGTACGAGGAGTCCAAGAAGAACAAGGCCAACCGGCAGAAGTCGAAGGGCGGCGAGATGAAGGAGGTCCGCCTCGGGCGGTCGATGAAGATCGACCCGCACGACGTGGCGATCCGCCTCGCCCAGGCCCGGCGGTTCCTCATCGAGGGCAACAAGGTCCAGATCGTGCAGAACTTCCGCGGCCGCGAGGTCGCCCACCGCTCGCGGGGCGACGAGCGGATGGCCGCGATCATCAAGGAGCTCTCCGACCTCGGCCGCGTCGAGATGTCGCCGCGGATGAACGGGCGACGGCTGACGATGATCATCGGCCCCGACAAGACCAGGGTCGAGGCGTGGAAGAAGGCCCAGCGGGCCGCCGGCAAGCCCGAGCTGCCCTCGGTGCCCGACATCGTCGACGAGATCGAGGACGACGACGAGGAGGAGGGCGGGGAGGAGTGAGGGGGGACGCCGTCGGGACGTGAGCGGCGGAGCGGGACTCGCGGCGCGTCGACCAGTCAAGCAAGCCCCTGAACACCCGGCACCCGGAACGACGAGGCCATGCCTCGTCGCGTAAGCACACGGCGGCCGCCGGTCACGCAGGCGGTCGGCATGCGCCGGGAAGGACCCTAGCGCGATCCGGCCCCTCGTGAAGGTGACGACGAGGCATGGCCTCGTCGTTCCGCGCCCG
>JBEIUL010000394.1:0-2822 GCA_040374395.1 Phycisphaeraceae bacterium | reverse complement strand
GATCAACCTCGGCATCCGCCGGGCCCGGGCCGATCGCGTGGGGCTGCTGCTCACGGACGACTGGCTGTCGCCCGAGGCCGTCGAGCGCTGCCTCGCCGAGGACGCCGACATCGTCTCGACCGGCATGGTGACGTACGCCGCCGACGGTATCCGGGTGTTGCGGAGGCGCGTCGCGGATCCGGCGCGGTACGCACGCCTCGGCACGAACGAGGAGCGGGCGTCGTACCTCAAGCACTTCCTGCTCTTCCGCCGCGACGCCGTGCTTGCCGCGGGCGGGGTCGATCCCTCGATCGGGCTCACCGGCGCCGACGACTACGACCTGCCGTGGACGCTTCTTGATCGAGGCGCGACCGTACGCCTCGTGCCTGAGCCGCTCTACCACTATCGCGACCACGACGCGGAACGGCTCACGCTGCGGGATCGCGAGGCGCAGGTGAAAGACCTGCGGAAGGTGCTCGCCAAGCACGGCGTGGTCGGCGACGAGGCGGAGCGGCTCGTGCGCGAGAAGTCCAGGTGGTACGGGGTTCCCGGACACGTGGCGATCGTCGATCCCGAGTGGCATCTCGCCGGCGGGGCGGGGGACGATCGTCGTCCGGTCGACGGTGCGATCGCGCGGACGATGGTCGAGCTCGGCCGGCGGCCGGTCCGGACGACGTTCCTTCCCTCGGGCGCCTGGCACATCGAGTGCGCGAACGACATCGCGTTCCGGGCCCGGCTCGTCGAGCCCGCCCACGCCGAACGGATCGCGCGGCTCGCCGCGCTGGCGGCGGGGGTGCCGCTCGCTCCGCTCGTCGCCTGCCGCGACCGCGTGGTGGTGGAACGCTGGATCTCGGGGCCGAGTTTCGAGGAGGCGATCGACGATCCCTCGCTCGCCGAACGGGTCGGAAGGCTCCTCGGCGGGCTTTCGGCCTCGGCGGCCGGCCATCGCGAGTTCCGCCCGTTGAGGCGCCCGATCGAACCGCTTCTGTTCGATCTCGATGCCCGGCTCGTGCGGCTCGTCGCCAACGGCGTTCTCGACGGGGCGGTCGCCGAACGCCTCGCCGCGCGGGCCCGCTCGAACGCACCCGATCGCGTGTCCGCCGGGCTCGTCCATGTCGACGATCGGCCGTCGATCGTGGTGAGCGGCCCCGACGGTCCGGTGCTCGTCGGGAATCATCATCTCGAGGTCGGCCTGCCCGATCGGCAGCTCGCCTGCATCTGGGGACGCTGGCCGATGGGTTTTGCCGCCCGCACGCAATTCCTTCGCGGGTACGGCTCGGTTCGTTCGACCCGACGGTTCCTGCTGCACGAGCTCTTCTGGGCGATCGACACGCTCGTCGCCGCGGCGGCGGACTCCGTGGGCGAGGCCCTGCGGGGCCGCGTCGCCGCGCTCGAGGCCCTCGCCGCCGGGGAACTGCCGAGCGACTGGCGTTCGCCGCCCGCGCTCGACGGCAGTCCGCCCGTCCGCGTGGCGTTCCTCTGCGATTGGCTGGCGATCGGGGGTCAGGAACGGAATGCGCTCGAGACGATCCGCGGCCTCGATCGTCGACGATTCTCGCCCTTCCTCTACGCGTTCCGCGGCGGTTCGATGGAACCGTCGTTCCGTGAGCTGGGCATTCCCATGGTCATCGGGTCCGAGCGTGACCCGACGCCGGGAGAGGCTCGCGACTGGAACGCCGCCGCGATGATCGAGAGCAAGACCTACCGGGGAAATCTCGGATCGTGCCTCGCCCGCGATCGCATCGACGCGGCCGTGGTGTTCGGCTACCGGCACGCGGCATGGGCGCTGCAGGCCGCGGGCGTCCCGGTGGCGATTGAGCGGCTTGACGGGCCGAACCTGATCGACAAGGTCGCCGACAAGCGGCCGTTCGACCGGGTCGTCGCCCAATCGGACACGCTGCGCGAGCTCACCCTGACGCGGGCCGACGAGTACGGCATCACCGCCGATCGCGTCGAGGTGGTGTTCCCGGGAGTCGACCTCGCGCGATTCGACCCGTCGCGTGTCGACCGCGACTCCGCCCGTGCTTCCCTCGGCTTCGCCGTCGACGAGCTCGTGGTCGGGACGGTCGGCCGGTTGGCCCCGGTAAAGAACAGCAGCGCGCTGCTCGAGGCGTTCGCCGTGATGCCGACCCCGGGGCCTCGCGACCGCGTGCGCCTGCTCGTGGTGGGACCGGACCTCGGCGAGCTTGGCCGCCTCACCGCTTTGGCCGCCTCCCTCGGCGTCGCCGACCGGGTCGTGTTCGTCCCGGGTACCGACGACGTGCCGCGGCATCTTGCCGCGATGGACCTCTTCGTGATGACCTCGCGATCGGAGGGCATTCCCTCGGCGCTCCTCGAGGCGATGGCCATGGGTCTGCCCGCGGTCACCACCGGCTGCGGCTCGATCCCGGAGGTCATCGACGGCAACGCGTTGGTCCTCGACGACGCGGAACCCGGGCGGCTCGCCCGGGCCATAGCGCGGCTGCTTGCCCGGCCCGGCCTGCGGCGGGCGATGGGCGGTCGGGCCCGGTCGATCGCGGCCCGTTTTGCGGCCCGCCACGCGGTCGGCCGCTACGAGCGGATGATCCTCGAATGCCTGCGGGCCAAGGGCTATCCTCCGTCGCATGAGTCGGCCCACTGACCTCGACGAGGACCGCCCGCAGACCGAGGAGGAGATCCGCGCGGGGGAACGGAAGATCCGACGCGCGTTCCTCGCGAGCCTCGCGGCGATCGCGGTCGTCGCGGTCGCGGTGGTCGCCGTCGTCCTCCTCTCCCGCGGCGGCGGCGAGGCGACGGTCGAGCCGGCACGCTCGGCCGGACCGGCCTCCGCCCCGGCCATCCCGCCCGAGGCGTACGTCGACCAG
>JBEIUL010000490.1:0-2080 GCA_040374395.1 Phycisphaeraceae bacterium | reverse complement strand
GGGCGCGGCCGCGGCCCCGCACGCCTTCCGCGCGGAGGGCGTGGGCGCCGCCGACGCGGTCGCCCGCCCCGGCGGCGAGGCCCGCGACGATCGCGTTCCGCTCGCGGACGGGCAGGCTGCCGGTGAGGAGCGCGACCTTGACCGGCGCGCCCTCGAGCAGCCCGGTGATCGAGCGGAAGTGCTGTTCCGCCAGCAGCTCGGTCGGCGCCATGAGGCACGCCTGGCGCCGGGCCGCGACGCAGGCGAGCATCGCGTAGACCGCGACCGCGGTCTTTCCGCTGCCGACGTCGCCCTGGAGAAGCCGATTCATCGGGTTCGGCCGGGCAAGATCGCGGGCGATCTCGCCGCAGACCTCCGACTGGTCGGGCGTGAGCGGGAACGGCAGCCGCTCGCGGATGTGCCGGTCGATCGCCTCGGTCGCCGGTATGGCCGGGGCCGAACGGGTCCGCTGCAGGTGATGCCGCCGCATCATGACGCCGAGCTGCAGGAGATAGAGCTCGTCGTAGGCGAGCCGCCGCCGGGCGGGACCGAGGGAATCCTCGGCGTCGGGCCGGTGCATCGATCGGTACGCCTCGCCGAGCGGCAGGAGGCCGCGTTCGCGCCGGAAGTCCTCGGGCAGCGGATCGGGCACCGCCGCGCACGCCGCGTCGAGCACCGCCGCGATCGCCTTCTCGATGCGGCCGCTCGAGAGTTCCTCGCTCGCCGGGTAGACCGGTCGCAGGCGTCCCTCGACCGGGCCCTCGCCCGGCTCGATCTCGACCCGCTCGAGCGGCGTCCACTTCGGGTTCACCATCTCGAGGTAGCCCTCGCGCCGCTGGGCCTTCCCCTCGACGAGGCCGGGCAGGCCAGGGTGGATCTTGTCGCGGATCCACGGGGCGTTGAACCAGACGAGGCGGACCCGGCCGGTCTGGTCGGAGAAGGTCGCCTCGGTCCGCGATCGCGGACCCGGCTTGTGCCGCACCGCCTCGATCTCGCCGCGCAGCGTGAGGACGCCCTCGCTCCTGGCCTTCGGTCCGCCCACGAGGTCGCCCGCCCCGTCGACGGTGGTCTCGTCGTGGTGCCGCTCGTACCTCAGCGGCAGGTGCTTCAGCAGGTCGCCGACCGTCGCGATCCCGAGCCGCGTGAACGCCTCGCGCGAGCGGCTTCCGACGCCGGGCACCGTCTCGATGCCCGCCGAGAGCCGGATCGAGGGTTGGGAGGCCGGGGTGCCCATGCGGACTCGTATAGTACGAGGCGTGCCCGAGGATCCCGAACGCAAGAGCGCGAAGCGGAGCTTCACCGAGGCCATGGGCCTGTTCGGCGGGGCATCGCGCGAGGCGGCGGCGGGCCGGCCCGAGACGCCGCCGCTCTCGGTCTCGGAGTTCACCGGGCTCCTGCGCGACACGCTCGACTCGCTCGGTACGCACCGCGTCGCGGGCGAGGTGTCGAACTTCGGCGAGAAGGGCGGCCACTGGTACTTCACGCTGAAGGACGCCGAGGCGAACCTGCCCTGCGTGATGTGGCGGGACAAGGCCCGCGGCGTCGCGTTCGACATGCGCGACGGCGTCTCGGTCGTCGCGACCGGCGAGCCGAGCTTCTACCCGAAGTTCGGCAAGGCCCAGATGTACGTCAGCGACCTCCGGCTGAAGGGCGAGGGGTCGCTGCAGGAGCGGCTCAAGGCCCTCATCGAGCAGCTCCGGGGCCTCGGCTATCTCGACGCGGCGCGGAAGCGGCCGCTGCCCGGGTTCCCGACCCGCATCGCGGTCGTGACCAGCCGCGACAGCGCCGCCGAGGCCGACGTGATCCGCACCGCACGGATGCGCTTCCCGGGTGTCGGCCTGCTGCTTGTCGACGTCCGCGTGCAGGGTGATCTCGCGGCCCCGCAGGTCGCGAAGGCGATCACGCTGCTCGACCGGAACGCGGCGAGGCTCGCCATCGACTGCATCCTCGTGGCCCGCGGCGGCGGCTCGCTCGAGGACCTCTGGTGCTTCAACGAGGAGCTGGTGGCTCGCGCCATCCGTCGATGCCCCGTGCCGGTCGTGAGCGCCGTCGGTCACGAGATCGACTTCACCATCGCCGACTTCGCCGCCGATCTCCGTGC
>JBEIUL010000419.1:0-2615 GCA_040374395.1 Phycisphaeraceae bacterium | reverse complement strand
GAGGGCGACGTCGAGCCCGAGCACGTGCTCGACGCAGCGGCCGTAGAGGATCGAGTGCGCGCCCGCCGAATTGTTCCCGATCAGCCCGCCGACGTTCGAGTGGCTCGCGGTGTTCGGATCGGGCGCAAACATGAGCCCGAGCGGGGCGAGCTCGGCGTTCAGCGTGTCCGGCACGACCCCCGGCTCGACGCGGCACCGCTTCCGCGCCGCATCGACCTCGAGCACCCTCCGGCACCGCGCCGAGAAGTCGAGCACGACCGCCTCGTTCACGGTCTGGCCGTTCAGGCTCGTCCCGCCGCCGCGGGGCAGCACCGGCAGCCGCCGTTCCGCGCAGTACCTCAGGACCTCGACCGCCTCCTCGGGCCGGTCGAGCACCACGACCGCGATCGGCTCGACCTGGTAGGGGCTTGCCTCGGTCGCATAGAGCATCCGCTCGTCGCGCCCGGTCCGCACGTCGCGCAGCCCGAGGGCCCGCAAGTCGCGGGCGAGCGTCTCCGCCGGGGGCCACGGGGTCGAGGGTCGCATCGGAAGTGATCTCGATGCTACTCGCGAGCCGATCGCCGTTCCGCCCGCGTCGACCGCGCGGTACCTTCCGACCTCCCCCAACCGGAGCTCTCCATGCCGCATCCGCTCACGCCCCGACGCGACTTCATCAAGACCGGCCTCTCGGTCACCCTCGCCGCCGCCGCCCTCTCGCCCTTCGGGTCCGTGCACGCCGCCCCCCGCGGCCGCGGCCTGCGGAACGGCAAGCTCCGCGTCGCGAAGATCGCCTGCGGCGGCATGGGCGGTGCCGACCTCAAGGAGGTCGCCGGTCACCCCGACGTCGAGATCGCCTTCCTCTGCGACACGAACGGCGACGTCCTAGCGAAGGCCGCCGAGGCGTTCCCGAAGGCCGGGAAGACCCGCGACTGGCGGGAGATCCTCGACAACCACGGTGACGCCATCGACGCCGTCGTCGTCTCGACCCCCGACCATAGCCACGCCCCGCCCTCGATGGCGGCCCTCAACCTTGGGAAGCACGTCTACACGCAGAAGCCGCTCGCCCACGACGCGTTCGAGAACCGCATGCTCGCCGCCGCGGCCGCAAAGCAGCCGAAGCTCGCGACGCAGATGGGCACCCAGCGGTCGGCGACGAGCGAGCGGCGGCTCGGCCTCGACCTGATCGCGGGCGGCGTCCTCGGGAAGGTGAAGGCGATCCACGCCTGGACCGACCGACCCGCGGGCTGGTGGCCGTCGGGCCAGCCTCGGCCGACCGGGAACGATCCCGTGCCCGCCGACCTCAACTGGGACGGCTTCGTGGGCCCCGCCCCGATGCGTCCCTACGTGAAGGACGCCTACACGCCCTTCCGTTGGCGCGGCACCCGTGACTACGGCACCGGCGCGATCGGCGACATGGCCTGCCACATCCTCGACATCGTCTTCTACGGCCTCGACCTCGGCCATCCGCTCACCGTCCGCGTCGATGACGCCCCCGACTCGACCGCCGACCAGTTCCCCAACAAGGAAGTGATCCGGATGAAGTTCGCCGCCAACGCGAAGACCGCCGCGGACGGCTGCGAGATGGTCTGGTACGACGGCGGCCTCTTCCCGCCGTTCGCCTCGCTCGGCGTGCCCGCCACGCTGAAGCCGGGCGGCGCGAAGGGCAGCGGCCCCGAGGGTCTCGACCCGCTTCCGAACGACGGCGCCGCGATCCTCGTCTGCGAGGGTGGCGTGTACGTGCAGCCGATCCAGTGGCAGGATCCGTACGCCTTCGTCGACGGCAAGCTCCGGCGTTTCGACGACCGGAAGAACGACTCGCACCAGGCCACCAACCACTGGCACGACTGGGTCGACGCCTGCCTCGGACGCGGGCAGACCCGGGCTCCGTTCCAGAAGGCCGGAAAGCTCTGCGAGGCCCTCTCGGTCGGCGCCGCGGCGAGCCTTTTCGTCGGCAAGGACCTGGCCTACGACGCCGACAACTTCCGCTTCACGTCGGGCGGCCAGCCGGTCGCGGGCAGCGAGGCGGCCCTCAAGGTCAAGCCCCGGCAGGGCTACGCGGTGCCGGGACTGGCGTTCTGAGCGAGGACCATCGTTCGATCGAACGACCGCCGCCGGAGCGAACCTCCGGCGGCGGTTTCGCATCCGGCGTCCTCACGCCCTTTTCGCGATGACCTCGGCCTTGCGGAAGTCGCCCTTCAGGATCTTCCCGCTCGGGGCCTTCATCCAGTCCTCGAGGATCCCCGCGTAGACCGAGCGGAAGTCGACCCCGAACTTGAGGTCGCCGTCGTCGAGGTCGACGAGCGACGGGTGGTCGCCGAGCACGCCGGGCTTGACCATCGGTCCGATGAGGAACATCGGCGCGGCCGTCCCGTGGTCGGTGCCGCCCGAGCCGTTGACCTTCACGCGGCGGCCGAACTCGCTGAAGACGAGCGTCAGCACGCGGCCGTCGTTGCCCTGGGCCTTGAGGTCCTTGCGGAACGCCCGCAGCGAGTCGCCGACCTGCCGCAGGAGATTCCCGTGCGTTCCCGCCTGCTGGCTGTGGGTGTCGAAGCCCGAGATCGACGCGTAGTAGACCCGCGTCGACATGCCGTCGCGGATCATCGCGGCGATCGTCCGCAGCTGCGCCGCGAGCGGCG
>JBEIUL010000568.1:0-1647 GCA_040374395.1 Phycisphaeraceae bacterium | reverse complement strand
CGGCGCGGCGACTGCTCGTCGCCGTCGGCGGGATCGATCGCGAGGACGACCGTGAGCTCGTTCGCACGGCGCTCGCCGGCTGGAACGGCCCGATCGTCGCCGACCTCGGCTCTTCGCTGCGGAACGACCCCGCGCTGGCCGGCCGGACCGCGGCCCACCACGACCTCGTGCTGGCCGCGGCCGAGCGCGACGCGGATCTCGCGGCGAGCCTTCGGCCCGATCTCGTCATCCGCATCGGCGGGCCGCTCGCGAGCAAGCGGATGAACGCCCTGGTCAACGCGTGCCCGACGGTCTCGATCACGCTCGACGCCGAGCTGTCGGACGAGGCCCGGCTGGTCTTCGCCCGCGGCGGACGCGGCATGCTCGTGGGCCTCGCGACGGCGCTGCCGAAGGGCAGCGAGATCGCGAACTCGTGGCTTTCCGCCGGCGTGGCCGCCTCGGCGACCGTCGATCGCGAACTCATCGCGCCCGCCACGCTCACCGAGCCCGCGATCGCCCACGCGGTCGCGTCACGCGTTCCGGCCGACGCGATCCTGCTCGCCGGAAGCAGCATGCCGATCCGCGACCTCGACATGCACCTGCCGGCCGGCGCGAGTCCGTTCCGCGTCGTCGCCAATCGCGGCGCGAGCGGCATCGACGGGCTCGTCTCGACGGCGATCGGGGCGGGGCTCGCCTCGGGTCGCCCGGTCGTCGCCCTCGTCGGCGACCTCTCGACGCTGCACGACCTCGGTGGGCTGCTGCTCTCGCGTGACCTCGCCACGCCGTTCACGCTGGTCGTCGTGAACAACGACGGCGGCGGAATCTTCTCGTTCCTGCCGATCGCGGCGAAGGGCGTCGCCGACGCCCAGTTCGAGCGGCTCTTCGGCACGCCGCACGGGCTCGGCTTCGAGCCGGCGGCGCGGATGTTCGGGCTCGGGTACCGGCGGGCGTCATCGTCGGCGGAACTCGCGGCGGCGCTCGACGCGACCGTCGCGCGGCCGGGACGCCACCTCGTCGAGGTCACCGTGCCCCGGGCCTCGATCGTCGACGATCACCGCTCGCTGCAGGCGGCGGTGCTCGAGGCCATCCGGAGCGCCGGTGGCGGGGCGACGACGTGAGCCCGCGCGGCGAGGTCGTCCTCATCCACGGTTTTCTCGGCGCCCCCGAGGATTTCGCGCCGCTGCGGACGGCGCTTCCCGACGTCGAGTTCCGCACGGTCGATCTCCTGCGTTGCCGCGCTCGCGACGTCGCCTCGCTCGCGGACGAGATCGCGGCCGCCTCGATCGGCCCGTCGACCGTCGCCGTGCTCGGCTACTCGCTCGGCGGACGGATCGCGCTCGCGATCGCCGCATCGCGCCCCGACCTGCCGCTTCGCGTCATCGCGGTCTCGGCCCATCCGGGCCTGCGCGAACCCGCGGAACGCGAGGCGCGGGCCGCCGCCGATGACCGCCTCGCCGCCGAGCTCGCCCGCGACGGCATGGCGGCGTTCGTCGATCGCTGGTACTCCCAGCCGCTCTTCGCGTCGCTGCGCGAGCATCCCGACTTTCCCGCGATCCGCGGCCGCCGGCTCGGCGGCGATGCGGGCCCGTGGGCCGAGCTCCTCCGCGGCTGCTCGCCCGGCCGGACCGCCCCGACCTGGGCCGCGCTCGCCGGCCTCGGCGATCGCCT
>JBEIUL010000340.1:0-3379 GCA_040374395.1 Phycisphaeraceae bacterium | reverse complement strand
GTCGCGCCGACATCACGTCCGCAGATTCCCCTGGTCCGGTCCCTCGCGGGCCGGCTGGTGGTTTTCGGCGTGGTGCCGGCCTTCGTGCTCATGACCGGGGTCCTCGCGTGGAACGCGATCGATCGGTTCGAGCGGATGGAGACCCGGGCCGAGGACGAGTTGCTGCGCGAGGCGCTGGTGATCGCGTCCGACGTCGAGCGGTCGAACGCCGAGGCGGTGCGGATCGCACAGCTCATCGCGATCGGCCAGGAAGCCGGCCTCTTCGGCGATCGAGTCCGCACCGTCGAGACGCTGCGGCGGGTGCTGGCCGCCACGCCGGGCATCACCGGGGCCTATGTCGGGTACGAGCCCGATGCCGACGGCAAGGACGCCGCGTCGGCGACCGCCGATCCGGCGGGGTGGCGCGAGGCCGGCGGTCGCTTCATCCCATACGTCTTCCGCGACTGGACCCGCGGCGATTCGATCGCGATCAAGCCGCTTGCCGACTACGAGACGAGTCTCTACTACGACGGTTGCCGCCGGCTCTTCCGCGAGCGGGGCGAGGCGACGGCGATGGTGACCGAGCCCTACATCTACGAGGGCCAGCTCATCGTCGAGCAGACGTTCCCGATCGTGATCGACGGCACGTTCCGCGGCATCGGCGGTACGGATCGCAGCCTCGCGACGATCGAGGAGATCGTGCGGAGCCGCGCGAGAGCCATCGGGGCTGACGCGTACCTGGTGTCGCGACGCGGGAACTTCGTGGTCGCGACGGTCGATCCGCCGGTGGACGGGAAGGTGGACGCCGGGGCGAAGGCTCTCCGCACCACCGAGCTGGCGAAGAGCCCGCAGGCCGCGATGCTCGGACCGTTGGTGACGGTGGCCGATCTTGATGGCGTCATCCAAGACGCGACCGACGCGAACGGCGGAAGCGATCGGCTGTCCGCCGCGGTGCGGATCCCGACCGGCGACTGGACGCTGGTCGTGACGAAGACCCGCGAGTCGGTGCTCGGGCCGATTCGCGCGACGGTGATCGGAAGCGCGGTCGGTCCGCTCCTGGCCCTCGGCCTTGCGGGCGGGCTCGTCGCGTGGCTCGCGGTGCGTACCGGCCGTCGGGTCCAGGATGCGGCGCGCGGAGCCGACGCGATCGCGGCCGGTGATCTCGCGACGACGATCCCGGCGTGCACCTCGAACGACGAGGCGGGATGGCTCGTGCGCAGCCTCATCCGGATGCGTGACGACCTCGCGGGCCTGCTGGGCGAGGTGAAGGAAGCCGGCGTCACGCTCGACACCAGCGCCCACGAGCTGAGCGCGTCGGGTCGCGAGCAGTCGGAGATGGCCCGCCGCTTCGGCGAATCGACGAGCGAGATCGCCGCGGCGTCGCGGCAGATCGGTGCGACCGGGCAGGAGCTCGCCCGCACCATGGACCAGGTCGACGCCGCCGCGAAGGAGGCCGCGGGCCTCGCGGGCGGCTCGCGAAGCGAACTCGCCGCCGCCGACGCGACGGTGCGCGAGCTTGCCGACGGCACCGAGTCGATCGCCGCGAAGCTGGCCCGCATCAGCGAGCGGGCCGAGGCGATCAACGCGGTGGTCGCGGTGATCGCCCGGGTCGCGGACCGCACGAACCTGCTGTCGGTGAACGCCGCGATCGAGGCCGAGAAGGCCGGCGAGGAGGGCCGCGGGTTCCTCGTGGTCGCCCGCGAGATCCGCCGCCTCGCCGACCAGACCGCCGAGGCGACCGGGCAGGTCACCGGCATCGTCCGCGACACGCAGTCGGCGGTCGGGGCCGGCGTCATGGAGATGGACCGTTTCGCCCAGAACGTGCGCCGCGGCGTCGAGCAGATCACGCGGTCGAGCCGGCAGATGGAAGAGGTGATCGCCCGCGTCGAGGAGAACGCCGAGCGTTTCCGCACGGTGTCCGAAGGCATGCAGTCGCAGGTGCAGGGAGCCGCGACCATCGCGTCGTCGCTCGGCGAGCTCGTGGCGTCGGCAAGGCGTGCGGTCGAGAGCGCCGACGAGTTCGCCCGCACCGCGAGCGAGCTGCAGCGGGCGAGCGGCACGCTGCGGGCGTCGGTCGGCCGGTTCCGGACCTCGTGACGGAGCTCGCGGCACGGTACCGTTCAGCCATGCAGCGATCCGACATTCCGCGGGTACTCACCATCGCCGGCTCTGACCCGTCGGGCGGGGCGGGCGTGCAGGCCGATCTCAAGGCGTTCGCAGCGCACGGTGCGTGGGGCTGTGCGGTGATCACGGCGTTGACCGCGCAGAACACGCGGGCGGTGACGGGAGTGCATGCGGTGCCGGCGTCGTTCGTCCGCGAGCAGCTCGAGACGCTGTTCGCCGACGTCACGATCGACGCGGTGAAGATCGGCATGGTCGGAACGCGGGAGCTGGCGGCGATGGTGGCGGACGTGCTGATGCCGCGGACCGCGTCGTTCCGTGCGATCGTGTTCGATCCGGTGATGGTCTCGAAAGGCGGGCACTCGCTCGTCGAGGTGGACGCCGTCGCGGCGATCCGCGAGCGGCTGCTGCCGATCGCGACGGTGCTCACGCCGAATCGGTACGAGGCCGCGCGGCTGCTGGGCCGCGAAGTGGGCGAGGATGAGGAGTCGCTGCGGGCCGCGGCGGAAGCGATCCGGACGCTCGGTCCCCGGGCGGTCTGCGTCAAGGGTGGATCCGGCGCCGGCCCGGAAAGCATCGATGCGGTGGCGACGCACGCCGGTACATTCACGCTGCGTACGCCGCGCATCGAGACGCGAAACCTGCACGGCACCGGCTGTACGTTCTCGGCGGCCCTGGCGGCGATTCTGGCCCGAGGCGTCGCGATCGACGAGGCGTGCCTGCTCGCGAAGGCCTTCCTCACCGAGTCTCTGGTTGCCGCGGAACGGCTGCAGGTCGGAACGGGCCACGGGCCGACGCACGCGCTGCATCGCGTGGCGCCGTGGGCTTTCGACCCGACTTCGACCCCGAAAGTCACCCGCGGTTGAGCCACCAGAACTCGCCGTTCAGCACCGTCGCGAACGAGACCCAGAGGAAGTACGGCACGAGCAGCAGGCAGGCCGTGAGGTCGTGCCGCCGGAAGCGCCACGCGGTCGCCGCGATGAACGCGAGCAGGACGATGATCTCGGCGAGGGCGATGTCCGGCCGACGGAGCCCGAAGAAGAGCCCGGTCCACGCGAAGTTCAGCACCCACTGGACGAGGAAGAGCCCAAGGGCCGTGCGATCGCGGCGGAACCCACCGACCCGCCAGACCCGCCACGCCGAGACGCCGATCATCACGTAGAGCGTCGTCCACACCGGCCCGAACAGCCAGCCGGGCGGCGTCCACGACGGCCGGTTGATGCGGAAGTACCACTCGTCGACGCCCCAGAGCACGCCCGAGGTCGCGGCGAGCATCGAG
>JBEIUL010000437.1:0-2449 GCA_040374395.1 Phycisphaeraceae bacterium | reverse complement strand
CCACAGGATGTCGGCCGCGTACCAGCCGTGCCCGCCGCCGATGCGGCAGACCGCGCGGAACACCGCGGCGGGTGCCGCCGCGATCGTGATCGAGCGCCGGTCGGTGAAGAGCGTTCCGCCGGCCCAGTCCGGGTCGCCCGGCACGACGCCCGCCGCCGACCAGCGGGTGTCGACCTCGTTGCTGCGGACCCGCTCGAGGGCGCGGCGGATCGCCGCCCGCACCCCGAGCGCCTCGTGCGGCATCAGCCTCTGGCACAGGTCGTTCGTCACCACCACGCGGTTCCGCAGCCCCTCGGCGAGCGGACGCGCGATGCGGTAGGAAACCGGCGTGACCAGGCTGATCCAGCCCGAGCTCAGCCGCGGCGTCAGCACCGGCAGCGCCACGATCAGCCGCCGCCGCAGGCCCAGTTCCTGCGCCATCACCTGCATGAGTTCGCGATAGGGAAGGATATCGGGGCCGCCGATCTCGAGCGTCGCGCCCGCGGTTTCCGGCACCGAGAGGCAGCGGACGAGCCAGTGCAAGACGTCGGTGATCGCGACCGGCTGCGACTCGGTCTTGACCCAGGCCGGCGTGACCATGACCGGCAGTCGCTCGACGAGGTAGCGCAGGATCTCGAACGACGCCGAGCCCGAGCCGATGATCATCGCGGCGCGGAAGACCGTCAGCGGCACGCCCGAGGCGGCCAGCACCCGCTCGACCTCGCGGCGCGACGCGAGGTGCTCGCTCAGGTTCGGACCGAGCTCGCCGAGGCCGCCGAGGTAAACCAGCCGCCCGACGCCGGCCCGGGCCGCCGCCGCCCCGAAGGTCCGGGCGAGGTCGCGATCGCGCTCGGCGTAGGTAGCGCCGCTGCTTTCCATCGGGTGCACGAGGTAGTAAGCGGCCGAGCAGCCTTCGAGCAGCCGGGCGAGCGATTCCGGATCCTCGAGGTCGACCCGCTCGACGGTGACTGCGGCATGGTCGCGCCACGGCCGCTCGGCCAGCTTCCGCGGCTCGCGCACGAGGCACCGCACGCGATAGCCCGCCTCGAGCAGCCGCGGCACGAGGCGGCCGCCGACGTAGCCGGTCGCCCCGGTGACGGCGACGGTGGAGCCGGCGGGGATGGACGCGGGATCGCTCATGGCCGCGAGTGTGTCCGCAGGGCGGGCCGGCCGCAAGCCGAGTGCTTCGGAGGCCGCGACGGCTTCACCGCTATCTTGCCCGCTCGCATGTCCCCCGAACTTCCCGAACGTCCGCTCCGCATCGCCCTCATCTCGACCGGGGGCACGATCGAGAAGACCTACGACGAGCTCGGCGGGGTGCTGGCGAACCGCGTGAGCGTGCTGGATCTCCTGCTCGCGTCGCTCGAGCTGCGGGGGGTCTCGATCGACCGGGTCGCGCTCATGAACAAGTACTCGCTCGAGATGACGCCCGAGGATCACGACCTCATCGCGGCGACGACGCTCTCGAACTGCCGCGACCACGACGGCGTGGTGATCGTCCACGGCACCGACCGCCTCGCCCGCACCGGCGAGCGGATCCACGAGCGGTTCCTGGCCTCGGGCGGCCCGTCCCGCCCGGTCGTCCTCACCGGGGCGATGCGGCCGTACGAGCTCCGCCGCACCGACGCGACCCAGAACGTGACCGAGGCGCTGCTCGCGGTGCAGATCCTGCCGCCCGGCGTCTATGTCTCGATGCACAACCGCGTGCTGAAGTTCCCCGGCGTCGAGAAAGACCCGACGCTGGGGACGTTCGTCCGTTCGAAGGCGGCCGCCAGGGCCTGAGTCTCCCCCTCAACCTTTCACGCGAGGAACGCGATGCCGAACGCAAACGCCGGACACGACGCACCCGCGGGCTGGATCTCCCGCGCCCTCGGCCTCGTCGAGCGGATCGGGAACCGCCTGCCCGACCCGGCGACGCTCTTCGTGCTGATCGGCCTCGTGGTGCTGGCCGTCAGCTGGATCGGCGCGACCGCCGGCTGGTCGGTGCCCGACCCGCGCGGGGGTGCCGAGCCGCTGAAGGTCGTGAACCTCCTCGACGCGGCCGGGATCCGCTGGATCGTCACCGGGGCGATCGCGAACTTCCTCGACTTCCCGCCGCTCGCGATCGTCCTCGTCGCGATGCTCGGGATCGGCGTGGCCGAGCGGACCGGGCTCTTTCCCGCGCTCCTCAAGCTGCTCGTCGCGATCACGCCCGCACGGCTGCTCACGCCGGCGGTCATATTCATCGGCGTGAACTCGAGCGCCGCGGCCGATGCGGGCTACGTGGTGCTGCCGGCCCTCGCGGCGGGCGTCTTCGCGATGGTCGGCCGGTCGCCCGTCGTCGGCATCACCGCGGCGACGTTCGGCGTTGCGGGGGGGTTCAGCGCGAACCTCGCGATCACCAGCCTCGATCCGCTGCTGCAGGGGCTGACCCAGCAGGCGATCCGGGCGGTTGACCCCGAACGGGTCGTCTCGCCGGCGTGTAACTGGT
>JBEIUL010000445.1:0-2377 GCA_040374395.1 Phycisphaeraceae bacterium | reverse complement strand
TGAAGGCCGCGGTCGAGTTCATGGCCCGGTACGACGACGGCCTGTCGGCGGTCCGCTACCCGCGCGACTCGGTCAGCCCGAGGTTTGCGTCCGAGCCCTGCCCGCCGTTCATCCCCGGGAAGGCCCGGGCCCTCGTCACCCACGAGACGCCCGACGTCGCGATCCTCGCCTTCGGAACCTGCGCGATCGACGCGGCCACCGCGGCGGGCGAGCTGTCGGGCGAGTACCGCGTCTCGGTCTACGACGCCCGCTTCGCGAAGCCGGTCGACGTCGAGCTGCTGAGGTCGTTGCTCGACCGCGGGATCCCGGTGGTCACCATCGAGGATCACTCGATCGAGGGCGGGTTCGGATCGTGCGTGCTCGACGCGGCGAACATCGCCGGCCTCGACGCGCGGCTCGTGACCCGCATGGCCCTGCCGGACCGCTGGATCTACCAGGGCGAACGTTCGGAGCAGCTGGCGGAAGCCGGCCTCGACGTGCCGGGGATCGTCCGCACGGTGAGGGGGGTGGTCGACTCGTCGACCGCCTTTCGCGACGCCGGAAAGCCGATGACCGCCGCGGCGCGACGCTGATCGTCCGATCCGACCCGGCTGTTCAGGCAATTGGCTGGCGGATCGGCTGGCGAACCGCCCAGCGAAACGATCGCCGAAACGATCCTCAGTAGTGCAGGTCCTTCACGCGACCGGCGCTGATGCGGTCGGTCGGCATGAGGAAGAGCGCGACCTGCTCGGCGAACCGCCGGGCCAGCCGGGCGGCGTCGTCGCCGAACCGCTGCGTTCCCGCGCGAATCGCCTCGGCATCAAGGCCCGGGGCCGAGGCGACATCCTCGGCTCGCACGCGGCTCGCCTCGACGACGTCGCTGGCCCGCCAGTCGACCGGCCAGTCGAGGCCGTACTGGAAGACGCCGGCGGAGAAGCCGGCGAAGCGACCGTTCGGTCCGGTTCCGAGCGACGCGCAGCCCTCGGGCAGCTTCGCCACGAACTCGCGCCGCCAGAAGCACTGGGTCGGCGTCCACGGCCAGCCCTTGAAGAGCGGATCCTCGCGGGCCGGCCACGAGAGCGTGATCGGATGCCAGCCGAGATCGGGGCTGCCGCCGCAGGGGGCGATCTCGCCGCCGAGCGCCGACGCGAGCAGCCTCGCGCCGAGGCCGAGCCCGAGGATGGGCAGGTCGGCGTCCTTCGCCGCCTTCAGCAGCGAGAGCTCCGCCGCGAGCGGGCCCGGGCCCCCGGCGATCGACTGCGGTCCGTCGCACGCGACGATGCCGTGGATCCCGTCGAGGTCGCCGGGAAGCGACTCGCCCCGGTCGAGGCGGACGGTGCGGATCTTCTGGCCGTACTCGCGGAGGGTCTCGCCGACGAGTCCGGCCCCGGGTGCGATGCGGGAATGCTCGATGAGGAGAAGCGGCATGTCGGAATCCTACGGCCGGGTCGCGCCGGGAGGGGCGACTGGACTCAGGCGTTCGGCCCGGCCGCGCGGACCTCGGGGGTCATCGCGAACTTGCCGTCGTTGTCGCGGAACTTCCGGGCCAGCTCCTTGGCCTTCGCGTCGTAGGCGGCCTGGTCCTTCCAGGTGTTCCGCGGGTTGAGCACCTCGGCCGGGACGCCGGCGACCTCGACGGGCACCGACAGGCCGAAGACCGGGTCGGTCGAGTACCGCGCCCCGCGGAGGCTGCCGTCGAGGATCCGGTTCACGAACGTCCGCGTCCACGAGAGCTTGAAGCGGTTGCCCACGCCGTAGGGCCCGCCGGTCCAGCCGGTGTTCAGGAGCCACACGTCGGTTCCGTGCTTGGCGATCCGGTCGGCGAGCATCTTCGCGTAGACCATCGGGGGCCGCGGCAGGAAGACGCCGCCGAAGCACGCCGAGAAGTTCGGCTGCGGCTCGGTCACGCCCGCCTCGGTGCCGGCGAGCTTCGAGGTGTAGCCGTTCAGGAAGTAGTACATCGCCTGCTCGCGCGAGAGCTTCGCGACCGGCGGCAGCACGCCGTAGGCGTCGGCGCTCAGGAAGACCACGTTCTTCGGATGGCCGCCGACCGACGGAAGGACCGCGCCGTCCATGAACGAGAGCGGGTACGTGACGCGGGTGTTCTCGGTGCGGGCCTGCGAGTCGTAGTCGGGCAGGCGGGTCGCGTCGTCGACGGTGACGTTCTCGAGCACCGAGCCGAAGCGGATCGCGTTCCAGATCTCGGGCTCGCCCTCCCGCGAGAGCTTGATGCACTTGGCGTAGCAGCCGCCCTCGACGTTGAAGACGCCCTTCTCGCTCCAGCCGTGCTCGTCGTCGCCGATGAGCTTGCGCTTGGGGTCGGCGGAGAGGGTGGTCTTGCCGGTGCCGCTCAGGCCGAAGAAGATGGCCACGTCACCGTCGGCGCCCACATTGGCCG
>JBEIUL010000028.1:0-12235 GCA_040374395.1 Phycisphaeraceae bacterium | reverse complement strand
TGATGCTGGCGACGCTCGTGCGGGCGGGTGCCGGGCTCCAGGCGGTGCTCGCGACGGCCGCGTTCGGGGTCGCGGCGTGCGTGACCGACTTCGGACCCGACGGCGAGCTGCGGTTCGAGGCCCGCGGCGGACTCGCGGTGCTCGCGACCGCCACGCTCACCGCGGTCGTGGTCGGCTTCGGCTGCTGGCTGCTGATGGAGCGGCTCGCGCGGCGACCGGGCGAGCGGATGGTCGTGACGCTCGGCACCATCGCGATCCTCGCGGGCACGGCCGAGTGGCTCCACACCACGCCGCTCCATTCGGGCCTGGTCTGCGGGGCGGTCCTCGCGAACCTCGGCGGGCCTGGCCTGCGGCGGCTCGAGATCCGGCTGAAGGATGCCGAGCTGACGCTCGTGGTCGCGGTGTTCCTGCTCGCCGGGCTCCTCCTCGGGCCGATCGACGTCCCGCTGCTCGTCGCGCTCGTCGGGCTCATGCTCGCGGTCCGGATCGCGGGCAAGCCGGCGGTCACGGCCCTGGCCCGGCTGCCCGGCCCGCCGACGTGGCCGGCGATCCGTTCCATCGCCCGGCGGCCGGCGCCGATCGCGGTCGCGATCGCGGTCGGCGGCGTGCTGCTGCGCGACTCGCAGCTCCGCCGCACGGTCCTCGCCGCGACGCTGATCACCGGTCTCGCGGTGTTCCTGCTGCACCTCGTCCGTACCTCGTCGCGTCGCGGGGGCCTGCGGGCATGAGGCGAACCCTCGGCATCCTCGCGTCCCTCGCGACGCTGGTCGCGATCGTCCTGACCGTGCACGGGCTCGGCTTCCAGAGCGAGGCCATGACCCTCCGCGGGATCTTCGGCGACTTCATCGAGTTCGATCGCCGTCACCTGGCCCTCGGCCTGACGCTCGGCTTCACCCTCCTCGGCGGCTGGCTCGTGGGAGAACTCGTGGCCCCGCTCGGCCTGCCGCGGATGAGCGGCTTTCTCGTCTTCGGACTGGTCTTCGGGCCGAGCGCCGCCGCGATCGGCGGAAGCGGCACGGAGGCGCTGATCCCGACCGCCCACCGCGGCGCGCTCCGCGCGGTCGACGCCCTCGCGATCAGCCTGATCGCGCTCATGGCCGGCGGCGAGCTGCAGCTGCGGACGGTCCGGCGTTCGTTCCGGGCCGCGATCGGCACGACGACCGCCGAGGTCCTGCTCGTGTTCCTTCCGATCGCCGTCGCCATCGGCCTGCTCGGGACCCGCTTCGGGCCCCTCGCCGGGCTGGCGCCGATCGAGGTCTGGTTCGTCGCGTCGGTCGCGGGACTGC
Source organism: Phycisphaeraceae bacterium (assembly GCA_040374395.1). Classification (GTDB taxonomy): domain Bacteria; phylum Planctomycetota; class Phycisphaerae; order Phycisphaerales; family SM1A02; genus JBEIUL01. Next base: position 10,949 of record JBEIUL010000028.1, on the reverse strand, counting down.
TCGCGGTCGGGAACAGCCCGGCGATCGTGATCGCGGTGCTCAAGGAGACGCGGGCCCGGGGACCGATGCGCGACACGGTGCTCACCACCACCATCACCAAGGACCTGCTGCAGATCGTCGTCGCGGCGATGCTGTTCGCGGCCGGCGCGGCGCTGGTCGTCACGGACGGCGATGCGGCCGGCGCCGCGGGCATCGCGTCGCTGCTCTGGCACCTGCTCGGTTCGCTCGGGATCGGCGTGGCGATCGGGTTCGCCTCGGCGTGGCTCGTCGATCACGCCGGCGATCGCATCGGACTGGTCACCGCCGGGATGGGCGTCGCGGTCGCGGCCATCGCGGAGGCCGGCGGGGTCTCGCCGCTCCTCACCGGACTGGCCGCCGGTCTCGTGCTGGCGAACCTGTGGCCGGAGCGCACCGCCCGCATGTTCCGGTCGATGCAGGACGTGTTCCTTCCGGTGTCGGTGATCTTCTTCGCGAACGCCGGCGCGTCGATCGACCTCGTGCAGCTGGCCTCGGTCTGGCCGCTCGCCCTCGGGCTCGTGACGATCCGCCTGGTGCTGATGCGGTCGGCGGTGACCGCGGGCATGCGGTGGGCGAAGGTGCCCGAACCGGCCGCGGGCCTCGCGTGGACGGGCTTCATCGCCCAGGCCGGCGTCTCGCTCGCCCTCGCCCGCGAGTTCGAGTCGGCGTTCGCGGGCTCTTCGTTCACCGGGGTGGTCACGACGCTGCTCGTCGCGATGATCGCCTTCCACGAGGCGATCGGGCCGCCGATCTTCGCGTGGGGCCTGCGGCGGGCCGGCGAGGTGCCGAAGGACGACGCGTGATCGACACCCACTGCCATCTCACGTTTCCGGAGTTCCGCGGGAGGGCGGGAGAGATCCTCGACGAGGCCGCCGAGCACGGGGTGCGCGGGGCGATCACCGTCGCGACCACGATCGCCGATGCCGAGCGGGCGCTGGAGCTGGCGCGATCCGACCCGCGGATCTGGTCGACGGCGGGCGTGCATCCGCTCTACGCGGACCGGCCCGCGGCGGAGATCGGCGACTGGGAGGCGATGCGGCGCTGCGGCCTCGACCCGCGCTGCGTCGCGTGGGGCGAGCTCGGGCTCGACCGGCACCACGATCGCCCGTCGCAGGACCTGCAGCGGGCGACGCTCGAGGCGCAGCTCGCGGCGATCGCGCGGTGGCGGTCGGAAGGCCTCGCGAAGCCGATCGTGATCCACTGCCGAGAGGCGTTCGACGATCTGCTGCCGGCGCTCGCGTCGAGCGGCCTGCCCCGCGACCGCTTCGTCTTCCACTGCTTCACCGGCGGGCCGCGGGAGGCGAGGCTCGTGCTCGACTTCGGGGCGTGGATCTCGTTCACCGGCGTGGTGACCTTCCGCAACGCGGCCGACGTCGCCGAGGCCGCGCGGCTGGTGCCCGAGGACCGGCTCATGGCCGAGACCGACAGCCCCTTCCTGACGCCCGAACCGCACCGCACGGTGCGGCCGAACCGACCGCGATACGTCGCGGACGTGATCCGGCGGCTCGCCGGGCTGCGGGGCGTCGACGCGGTCGCGCTCGGGGCTTCGCTCGACCGGAACGCCGAGCGGTTCTTCGGGATCAGCATCCCGGGGTGAGACTCACGTAGAATCTCCGCTTCCCGATGGCGATGGACGAACGGAACAATCCCGGTCGCGGTGACGGTGCGATCATGCCGTTCGGCGAGCACCTCGAGGAGCTGCGGCGCCGCGTGATGCTGGCCCTCGCGGTGCCGATCCCGCTCGCGGTGGTCATCTTCCTGGTGGCCGACCGCGTCCGGGGCATCCTCATCCGGCCGCTGCTCGAGGCCCTCGAGGCGAACGGGTTGCCGCAGCACCTGCAGGCCCTCAGCCCGACCGAGACGATGGGGGTCGACATCAAGCTCGCGTTCGTCGCGGCGATCGTGCTGTCGGCGCCGTGGATCCTCTGGCAGGCCTGGAAGTTCATCGAGCCGGGCCTGTTCGAGCATGAGCGGCGGTTCGCGCGGCTGCTGATCCCCGGCTCGATCGCCCTGGTGCTCGCCGGCATCGCGACGCTGTACTGGGTGCTGCTGCCCTTCTCGCTGCAGGTGCTCGTCGCGTACGGGATGGAGGCGCCGCCGGCGCCGCCGGCGTGGGTGGCCCCCGCCGATCCGGCCACGGCACCGGGCGGGATCGCGACCGTCGCCGAGGACCCCGCCGAGGTGCGTCCCGGCCAGGCGTGGATCAAGATGCCGGAACGCGTGCTGTGCGTCGCGATCGACCCCGGCGGCGGCGCCCCGCCCGAGGTGCTGACGGTCCCGCTGTCGCGGGGGGGCGGGGCGTACATCCAGGAGTACCGCCTCGGCGAGTACATCTCGTTCGTGCTGCTCATGATGCTCGGCATCGCGGTGGCGTACCAGACTCCGCTCGTGATCCTGCTGCTCGGCTGGGTGGGCATCGTGCGGCCCGAGACGCTGTCGCGGAACCGCCGGTACGCGATCTTCATCATCGCGATCGTCGCGGCGATCGTGACGCCGACGAGCGACCTGCTGTCGATGTCGCTGATGATGATCCCGCTGTACCTGCTCTTCGAGCTCGGGATCCTGCTGCTCAAGATCGCCCCGCCGTCGGCGGTGGGCGACGGCACCGTGCTCCGCGGCTTCTGGCGGCGGATGAGGTCGGGAGGCGAGGGTTGAGCCTGGCCGCGGCCCGGATCCGGGCGCGGCGGCGGCGGGCGGCCGCGACGCGGAACCGCGAGCTCGCGCGACATCCCGGGCTCGACGCGAATGACCTCGACATGCTCGAGCGGGTGATCACGCTCGCCCGGCTCGCGGCGGCGGCGGGCGAGGTGCCGGTCGGCGCGGTGGTGTATCGCGACGGCGAAGTGATCGCCGAGGCCGCCAACGACCGCGAGGCGACCGCCGACCCGACGGGCCACGCGGAACTCGTCGCGATCCGCGAGGCGGGGAAACGGCTCCGCGGATGGCGGCTCGCCGAGTGCTCGCTGGCGGTGACGCTCGAGCCCTGCCCGATGTGCGCGGGAGCGATCGTGAACGCCCGCGTGGGGCGGGTGATCTACGGCGCGACCGACCCCAAGGCGGGGGCCTGCGAGACGCTCTACCGCATCACGAGCGACCCGCGGCTGAACCACCGGCCCGAGATCCACGGCGGCGTGCTCGCGCCGCGTTGCGGGGCGCTGCTCAGCGAGTTCTTCCGGAGGCGGCGGGCCGAGCGGCGGGCGGGCGGCGGATGACCGGCCCGCAGCGAGGAACGAAGGCGACCCGGCTGGTGCTTTTCGACATCGGCGGCGTCGTGGTGCGGATCTGCCGCAGCTTCGAGGAGGCGACGCTCGCGGCGGGCGTTCCGTTGCGCGACCGGACGTCGTTCGAACGGACGCGGGAGGCGCTCGGGCGGGTGCTTGCGGCGAACGAGCTCGGGCTCGTGCCGCCCGGCGAGGCGCACCGGCGGATGAGCGAGGCGATCGACGGCCTGTACGCCGCCCACGAGATCGCCGCGATCCACGCCGCGGTGCTGCGCGATGAGTACGCGGGAATGGCCGCGATCGTCGCGGCGCTCGGCGACTCGGGCGTCGAGACCGCGTGCCTCTCGAACACCGATCCGCTGCACTGGGAGGTGCTCGAGACGCTGCCGGCGCTGCGGGCGATGCGTCACCGGCACGCCTCGCACCTCTGGGGGCTCGCCAAGCCCGGCGAGGCGATCTTCCGCCGCCTCGAGGCCGAGCGCGGCGTGCGCGGCCGCGAGATCCTCTTCTTCGACGACACGGCCGCGAACGTCGAGACCGCGCGGCGGATCGGCTGGGACGCGGTGCTCGTCGAGCACGCGGGCGACCCGGCGACGCAGGTCACGCTCGCGCTGCGGGAACGCGGGATCCCGGTCCGCCTCGGCTGAGGACGTCAGCGAGGCGCGGCGCGGCCCGCCCAGTCGCGGGTCGGGGCGATGATCGAGACCACGAGGTTCACGAGGACGTAGGCGATCGCCGCGACGAGCAGCGTGCGCGACGGCGGCACGCCCTCGACGCCGGCGAGGGCCGCGAGCGCCGCGGCGAGGGCGAGCGCGAGGTTGCCGAGGGCGTACCCGCCCTGCCCCGCGGCCTGGATCGCCCCGTACACGCCGGTCGCGCCGCGGTCGCGGGTCCCGATGGCGAGCGCCGCGGGAAAGAGCGGCGCGGCGCCGACGCCGGCGAGGGCCGCGGCCGCGAACATCGCGCCGATGCCGTACGCCTCGGCCTCGACGAGGGCGATCACGCCGAGGCCGAAGAGGAGCGCGCCGACCACCCGCACCCGCAGCGCCCCGAAGCGGTCGGCGAGGAATCCGCCCGGCACCGAGCCGAGGGCCATGCCGAGCATCGGCAGCGCGAGCAGGCCGCCGACGGTGGCCTTCGGCAGGCCCGACTCGCCGCCGAAGGCGAGCGGCACGATCACCGAGAGGGCCGCGGCGAGCCCGCGGTCGGAGGCGAGCATGAGCGACGCGATGATCCGTTCGCGCCGCCCCTCCGGCGCGGCCTCGGGGGGCGCGGGCGGATCGGCGTCGTGCAGGCCGGGGGCGATCCGCGCGAGCGGCAGCGTCGCGACCGCCACCGCGACCAGCGTCACCGCGGCGGTCGGCAGGGTCGCGTAGGCCGAGAGCGATCCGGTCACCGCGCCGAGGGCGATGCCGGCGACGAGCCCGAGCATGATCGCGGTGCCGGCGACGCCCATGGCCCGGGCGCGGTGGCCGTCGCCCGAGAGCCGACCCACGATCCGCAGCGCCGCCGCGATGCCCGCGAGGTCGGCGGCCCCGCCGAGCAGGCGGAGCCCGAGCACCGCCCCGTACGGCAGCGGCAGCGTCATCAGCAGCACGAGCCCGGCCTCGACGAGCGAGGCGTTCCGCAGCGTCGCGACCGGCGACGAGCCCCGCACCAGCCGCGGCAGCGCGAACGCGCCGAGGATCGCCCCGAGGGCCGGGGCGAGCGTGAAGTACGACGCCTCGACGCGGTCGACGCCGAACCGCTCGACGGTGAGCGAGCGCAGGCCGGGATAGACCATGCCGTCGGGCATCGCGCCCGCGGCGAGGAGGAGGACGGCCAGGGCGGCGCCGGTCCGGGCCGCGCCGCTCACTCGGCGTCCTCGCCGACCGCGTCGCCGTCGCCCATGAGCTCGCGGAGCAGCACCGTCGCGTACGCCCCGCGCGGCAGGTCGAAGGCGAGCCGCAGGTAGTTCCCGTGCTCGTCGAGGCCCGCGTCGATCTCGACGTTCGTGACCCGCACGCGGAACGGGCGGCGGGTGCCCTCGCTGTCCGAGCCCGCGGCCGACAGCAGGTCGGCGTCGGGGGCGATCTCGGCCGCGGCGGCGCGTTCCCGCTCGGCGACCGCGCCGGTCGCCTGGATCATCCCGCGGCCGGGCATCGGTCCGCTCGGCGAGATCTCGAACGACGCGACGCGGGCCGCGAGGTCCTCGGCCGCCGCGATCTCGGGCGTGACGAGGAACTGGCCGTGGCCCTGGTGCTTGTACGCGACGTCGCCGACCTCGACCGCGTCGAGCAGGCCGTCGTCGAGCCGGCGGTCGAGCGTGCGGTTGAAGATCGCCGACTGGAACGCGCTCACCCAGAACTGCCGCATCGTGGGATGGATCGCCCGCACCGCCGCGCCGGGGCCGCGACCGGCCGCGAGCTCGCGCAGGGCCGCCCGCTCGGCGCGATCGTTGCGGCTCCAGAACGGCATCGACTCGGCATACGCCCCCGCCTCGAACCGCTCGCGGGCCTCACGCTGGTGCTCGGGGGAACGGCGAGCGGGTGCCGACGAGCTCGGACAGCAGGCTCGCGTGGTCGCGGTTCACGACGAGGCGGCCGAGGCGATGCGTGTTCCGCCGGTAGCCGAATCGCTGGGCGCCGTAGTAGTCGGGTATCCCGCTCGCCTCGAGCGACCGCAGCGACCGCAGCACCCGCGGGGCGATGGTGGGCTCGACGCCGCGGATGCGGATCGCGAAGCGGTTCCCCACGAGATGCCCGCGCCGCAGCTTGTTCGCGTGCCGCGCCTCCCACAGCACCTGGAGGCGTTCGCTCGGCTCGGGCGGCCGCGGCGTCGCGACGCCGGGCAGGTGGATCGAGACCATCTGCCGGGTGATCGCGGCCTTGTCCTTCATGCCCGCGAAGCCGATCGCGTCCTCGCGGACCTGGTAATGGCGGGCGAGCGTGTCGACCAGCTCGAGGTGCGGCATCGACCGCTTCTGCACGAGGAGGTACAGGTGCTCGCCCTCGCCGACCGGCTGGTAGAGCGGGATCTCGTCGACGAGGAAGTCCTCGGGCCGCTCCTTGATGCGGCCGCCGATGCCGGGATCGGCCAGCAGCCGGCGCCGCGGCAGCGGATCGTCGGCGGGGACCTCGTGCGGCGCGAGCTCGAAGCGGCCGCGGCTCGGGGGGGCGGTCACGTCCACGGGCGGTCCCCGTCGCCGTCGGCCTCGTCGTCGTCCTCCTCGATGGCGTCGAAGTCGACCTCGAGCCCCTCCCCGCCCGCGGCGGCCGGCGGGTTCGCGCGGGCCTCCTCGAGCACCCGCTCGGCGACCTCGATCGGCACGCCCTCGGCGATCCCGAGGGCGATCGCGTCGCTCGGCCGGCTGTCGACGTGGACGGTCTCGCCGTCGCGCTCGAGCACGAGCCGGGCGAAGAACGTTCCCTCGGAGAGGTCGTGGATCTCGATCCCGACGAGCGTCGCCCCGAGGTGCCGGATGACCGACGCGAGGAGGTCGTGCGTCTGCGGCCGCGGGACGACGATGCCCTTGAGCCGCCGCTCGATCGCCATCGCCTCGGGCAGGCCGATGACGATCGGGAACGTGCGAGTGCCGTCGCGCTCGGTCAGCTCGATGATCCGGATGTCGTTGAGCTCGCGGATGAAGATCCGCGACAGCTCCATGCGCACGGCCATGGGGGACCTCCACGAGGCGGGGTGAAGGATAGCCAGCCCGCCCGACCCGTCGCGACGGGCGGCGGACGGCCGCTCCGGCGGTCAGCTCCAGGCGCCGAGCAGCGACGCGAGGTCGGCCGCGTCGACCGTGCAGTTCCCGTCGAGGTCGGCGGGGCACGCCTCGCAGTCGGGGCAGGCGCCCCATGCACCGAGCATGATGGCGAGGTCGGCCGCGTCCACCGCGCCGTTCCCGTCGAGGTCGCCCGGGACCGCGGGCGGCGGCGTCGCGACGAGCGCGGCGAGGGCGTCGAGCCTGCCGAAGCCGGTCTGCGGGTCGAAGCCCGGCGTGCCGATGTCGGTGGCGCTGGCGACGAGGATCTCGCGGACCTGCGCCGGGGTGAGCGAGGGATTCTTCGCGAGCATCAGGGCCACCACGCCGCTCACGTGGGGCGCGGCCTGGCTCGTCCCGGACTTGACGTTGTAGCCCGAGTAGTCGACGGTCGACTGAACGGCGAACGCGGGCGCCGCGAGGTCGATCTCGGCCCCGTAGTTCGACTGCGTCCAGCGGGCGCCGGTGTTGGTGAGGCCCGCGACCGCGATGGTCTCGGGCCAGCGGGCCGGGAACGCGACGCTCGCGCTGCCGTTGTTTCCCGCCGCGGCGACCATCACCGTGTCGAGGCCGTACGCGTACAGCACCGCGTCGCGCAGGGCCGTCGTGCCCGAGTAGTACTGCAGGCTCATGTTCACGAGGCGGTGTCCGTCGTCGACGGCCCGCACCAGCGCCGTCGCGACCCACGACTCGCTGCCCGAGCACGGGTTCACCACGACGTAGGGCACGAGCTTCGCGTCGCAGACGCCCGCGATGCCCGTCGCGTTGCCCCGCGTGGCCGCCGCGATGCCCGCCACGTGCGTGCCGTGGCTCGAGCAGTTGTCGCTCGTGTTCGCCGAGTTGGCCGGGATGTTCCAGCCCGGCAGCATCCGCGCCGCAAGCTCGACGTGGACGTTCATTCCCGAGTCGAGGAACGCGATGGTGACCTGCGACGCCGACGGGGCGATGTCCCACGCCGCGACCATGTCGATGTCGGCGCCGGGCGTGCCGGTGACGCCCTGGATGACCTGGCCGGTGTTCTGCAGCGGATACTGCAGGAAGAACTGCGGATCGTTCGGCACCTCGGCGAGGCCGCCGATGCCGTCGAGCTCGGCCCGCTCGACGAGGTCACGGTGACCGGCGAGGGCGGCGACGAGGCCGGGGGTGTCCGAGCCCGCGGGGAGCATGATCGCGAAGGTGCGGTCGAGGCCGAGCGCGGCGGCGCGGGCCGGGTCGGCTCGCGTCCCCGGGAAAAGCTGCTCGATCGAGGTCGCGCCGAAGCGGGACAGGGTGTCGGCGAGGGCGACGGTCCGGGTGTCGGGACCCGCGGCCGGCGCGAGGCTCGGCCGGCCCGAGGCGATCGCGACCGGCGCGATGCCGGGCTGGATCCGCACGATGACCCGCGTCGTCGACCAGCCGCCGGGCTGGTCGGGCAGCGGCGAGGCGGCGGCGAGTCGCTTGGCGACGCCGGTGGAGACTCGCGCTTCGGTGCGGTTCGGAGCCGCGTTTCCGCCACCGAGCAGCGGAGCCACGGCCGCTCCGAAGGCGATCGCAACCAGGAATGGACGCATCTGGACAGGCATGCTCGGTGGCTCCGGGACGGATCTGCCCCGGGGACCATAGCCCCGAAGCGACCGCAGGCGAACCCCGCGGCCCGGATTGTCCGTTCGCGGAGCGGGCCGGTGCGGTTCGCGCCGGACGCGCGAACGGCGCGGCCCGCCCGGGTTCGGGGCGGTTTCCTGTGGATGGACCGAGAACCGGCCGTCGGGCGCGAACGGTCAGGCGAAGGGCCCCCGCCGGTACACTCCGCCCCCTTCCCGTCGACCGGCCGTGCCGGGCCGATCCGGGAACCGACCCCCGCCCCGGATCCCGCACCACCCATGTCGAACCGCCGCCACCTCTTCACGTCCGAATCCGTCTCGATGGGCCATCCCGACAAGGTCGCCGACGCGATCTCGGATGCCGTGCTCGACCTCATCCTTTCGCACGACAAGTTCGGTCGCTGCGCCTGCGAGACGCTCGTGACCACCGCCCAGGCGATCGTGGCCGGCGAGATCAAGTTCAACCACGATTCCAAGAAGACCTTCGACGTGCCGCAGACGGTGCGCGACGCGATCCTGCGGATCGGCTACGACGACGCGGCGATGGGCTTCGACGGCACGGGCTGCGGCGTCATCAACCTGCTGCACGAGCAGTCGGCCGACATCGCCCGCGGCGTGGTGCGGAAGGACAAGAAGGCCCAGGGCGCCGGCGACCAGGGCATGATGTTCGGCTTCGCCTGCGACGAGACCGACCGGCTCATGCCGCTGCCGATCAACCTGTCGCACCGCCTCGTCGAGCGGCAGGCCGAGGTGCGCCGCAAGGGCATCATCTCGGGCATCCGTCCCGACGCGAAGAGCCAGGTCACCATCGAGTACGAGGGCCTCGAGCCGAAGCGGGTCGACGCGGTCGTGCTCTCGACCCAGCACGCCCCCGAGTGGAACGGCGACAAGAAGCAGGCCCAGCTCAAGAAGGCCGTCACCGACGCGATCATCAAGCCGGTCCTCGGCCGCTGGTGGCACGACGGCGTGAAGGTCTACGTGAACCCGACCGGCCAGTTCGAGATCGGCGGCCCGCACGGCGACTGCGGCCTGACCGGCCGGAAGATCATCGTCGACACCTCCGGCGGCCGCGGCCGCCACGGAGGCGGCGCCTTCAGCGGCAAGGACCCGTCGAAGGTCGACCGCAGCGCGGCCTACATGGCCCGCTACATCGCGAAGAACATCGTCGCGGCGAAGCTGGCCCGCGTGTGCGAGGTGCAGGTCGCGTACGCGATCGGCGTCGCCGAGCCGGTGTCGGTGCTGGTCGACTCGCAGGGCACGGGCACGGTGAGCGACGAGTTCCTGTCGAAGCTCGTCCGCGAGCACTTCGACCTCACGCCCTACGGCCTCATCGAGATGCTCAAGCTGCGGGCCCCGATCTACTCGGCGACCTCGAGCCACGGCCACTTCGGCCGCGAGCCCGGCGAGGCCGGCCCCGGCACCTTCACCTGGGAGCGGACCGACAAGGCCGCGGCCCTGAAGGCCGACGCGAAGAAGCACGCGAAGGCCTGATGGCAAGGCCCGGAGGCGCAGCGGCGGCGGCCTCGACGGATCCCCGGATCCGCGTGATCGATCGGCTTGCGGCGCGGATCGCGTCGTTCCCCGACCTGCCGATCGCGTCGCTCGATCCCGCGGGACTCGAGCCTCGCGACGCGGCGTTCGCGCGGGCCCTCGACCTGGCGATCGCCCGGAGGTGGCTCACCCTGGTGGCGCTCGCCGAACCCCACGTCGACCGCGGCTGGGCGCGGCTCCAGGACCCGCTCAAGGCGGCGATCCTCGCGGGCACCGCGCAGCTCTTCCTGCTCGACCGCATCCCCGACCACGCCGCGGTCGGGGCGTCGGTCGAATGGGCGAAGCGCACGGCCGGCGACGGCGCCGGCGGCCTCGTGAACGCGGTGCTGCGGCGGATCGCCGAGTCGCGGGTCGAGCTGCTTCCCGCCGAACATCCCGACGCGCGGACCGCGGTCGGCCGGGTCGACCTCGTGCCGCTGTCCGACGGTCGCGCCTGGCGGCTCGCGAAGCCGACCTTCGCCGACGAGACCGTCGCGATGCTCTCGTCGCAGACCAGCCACGCGAAGGATCTCGTCGTGCACTGGATCGGCGCCCACGGCCGCGAGAAGACCCGCGAGATCTGCCACCACGACCTGAGCGAGGCCCCGACCCTCGTCACCGGGCTCGGCGACGACGCCCGCGCCCGCCACGCCGACCGGATCATTCCGCATTCGCGTCCGGGCTGGTGGTGCTGGAACGGTTCCGCGGCGGAACTTTCCGCGGTGCTCGCGGGCGATCCCGGAGCGAGGGTCCAGGATCCGGGCAGCGCCGAGCCGGTCGTCGCGGCCAAGGCCGCCGGACTCGAGCCGAAGGTCATCGTCGACCTCTGCGCCGGACGCGGGACGAAGACCCGGC
>JBEIUL010000147.1:0-6166 GCA_040374395.1 Phycisphaeraceae bacterium | reverse complement strand
TTACCGGCCGGCCGGTGCCGACACCGACTGCACCTGCACCTTCGACTCAGATCACCAGGTTGACCATCCGGCCGGGCACCACGATCGCCTTCCTCACCGGCTTGCCGGCGAGCGCCGCCGCGACCGCGGGGTCGGCGACGGCGCGGCGCTCGATCTCGGCGGCGTCGGCCTTCGCGGGCACCTTGATGCGGGCCTTGAGCTTGCCCGCGACCTGCACGGGAATCTCGATCTCGTCGTCGACGAGGAGCGCCGGATCGTGCGGCGGCCACGCCTCGTGCGCCAGCGCCGTCACGTTCCCGAGGCGATGCCAGATCTCCTCGGCGACGTGCGGCGCGAACGGCGAGAGGATCTTCAGCAGCCGCCCGAGCTGATCGCGGTTCAGGCCGCCCTGCGTCGGGTCGGTCATGCCCGTCGGTCGCGTCGCGGCGTTCACGAGTTCGATCATCGCGGCGATCGCGGTGTTGAACGAGAGCCGCTCGACCGCCTCGCCGACCTTGTGGATCGTGCGGTGCAGCAGCTTCTCGATCGCCGGGTCGGACCTCGCCGCGAGCAGGATCGCCCCCGAACGCTCGTCGATCGCGAGCCGCCAGAGCCGCTGCAGGAAGCGGAACGGCCCGACGATGTCGCGGGTATTCCACGGCTTCGCCGCCTCGAGCGGCCCCATGTACATCTCGTACAGCCGGAACGTGTCCGCCCCGTAGTCGGCGATGATCTCGTCGGGATTGACGACGTTCTTGAGCGTCTTGCTCATCTTCGCCACGACCTGCGTGACCGGTTTCCCGGTCGCGACCTCGACGACCGAGCCGTCCGGCCGCGTCTCGACCGCATCGGCGGCGGCCAGCGTGCCGTCGTCGCGCTGGTAGGCGTACGACAGGATCATCCCCTGGTGGAAGAGCTTGCGGAACGGCTCGGGCGACGACACCAGCCCGAGGTCGAACAGCATCTTGTGCCAGAAGCGGGCGTACAGCAGGTGCAGCGTCGCGTGCTCGGCGCCGCCGATGTAGAGGTCGACGCCGGCCTCGCCGAGCCAGTAGCGCTCGGCGTCGGAACCGATGAACGACTCGCCGTTCCGCGGGTCGCAGAACCGAAGGTAGTACCAGCACGAGCCCGCCCAGTTGGGCATGGTGTTCGTCTCGCGCCGCACCGGCGTCTCGGGCGGCAGGAGCGCCGCCGACACGCCCGCCTCGCCCGCGGTCGTCTCGACCCACGCCCTTGCCTTGCCGAGCGGCGGCACCGGCACGTCGCTCTCGATCGGCGCGAAGTCGGCGAGCTCGGGCAGCGTGACGGGCAGGTTTCGGTCCGCGACCGGCCAGTGGTTCCCGTCGCGGTCGAAGACCACCGGGAAGGGCTCGCCCCAGTAGCGCTGCCGGCTGAAGAGCCAGTCGCGCAGGCGGTAGTTCACGGTGCGGCGGCCGAGGCCGCGCGACGCGAGCCACTCGACCATGCGCCGCTTCGCCTCGGCGGTCGGGAGGCCGTCGAGCGAGAGGTCGGCGTTCGCGCTCCGCAGCGCGGTGCCCTCGCCGGCCGTCGCGCGTTCGCCGGTCCACGGCTCGCCGGGCACCTCGACGACCTGGCGGATGCGCAGCCCGAACAGCGTCGCGAACTCGAAGTCGCGCTGGTCGTGCGCCGGCACCGCCATGATCGCGCCGGTGCCGTAGCCCATGAGCACGTAGTCGGCGGTCCAGACGGGAATCGCCTCGCCGGTCGCGGGGTTCCGCGCGTACATCCCGGTGAACACGCCGGTCTTGACCTTCGCGTCGGCCTGGCGATCGACGTCCGACCGGTTGCGGGCGAGCTCGACGTAGGCGCGGAGCGCGGTCACGTCGGTCGCGGCGGCCGGGTTCGCGAGCAGCCGCTCGACGAGCGGATGCTCGGGCGCGACGACCATGTAGGTCGCGCCGAACAGCGTGTCGGGCCGGGTGGTGAAGACCGCCAGCTCGTCGCGGACGCCGCCGTCGAGCAGCAGCGAGTCGACCTTGGCGATCGCGAGCATCTCGCGCACGTCCTCGTCGGCGTCGACGACGTGCACGCGACCGCCGTTCGGCCGCACCCGTCCCGACAGCGTGAGCAGCATGCCGATCTCGCGCGAGCCGACCCGCCGTCCGCCGAGCGTGACCTCGACCGCCGAGCCGCCCTGCTCGCGGGCCTTCGCCGCGACCATCTCGAGGAACTCGGCATCGCCGCCCGAGAGCGCCTCCTCGATGCGGGCGAGCGTCACCGTCCACCGCGGCCGGGCCGGGGCGTCCGGCTCGCGGAGCAGCTCGAAGCGGATCTCGGCGCCCTCGCTCCGCCCGATCCACTCCTCCTGCATGGTGCGGGTCGACGCCGGCCAGTCGACGAGCCGCAGGTCCTCGATGAGCCGGTCGGCGAAGGCGGTGATGCGGAACATCCACTGCCGCAGCGGAAGCCGCAGCACCGGATGGCCGCCGCGCTCGCTGCGTCCGTCGATGACCTCCTCGTTCGCCAGCACCGTGCCGAGCTTCGGGCACCAGTTGACGGTCTGCTCGCCGATGTACGCGAGCCGCTTGCCGTCGAGCCAGCGCTTCCGCTCGACCTCCGGGCACTGCGACCACTTCCGCGTGCCGGCGCCGGTCGGGATCGCCGCGTCCTTCCGGGCCATCCGCTCGGCGAGCTCGGCGATGGGCCGGGCCTTGCCGAGGTCGGGATCGAACCACGCGTGGTACGCCTGCAGCCAGATCCACTGCGTCCAGCGGTAGTACCCGGGATCGATCGTGCCGAACTCGCGGCTCCAGTCGTACGAGAAGCCGAAGCGGGAGAGCTGCCGCCGGAAGGTGTCGATCGCCTTCCTCGTGGTCACCGACGGGTGCACGCCGGTCTGCACCGCGTACTGCTCGGCGGGCAGGCCGAACGCGTCCCAGCCCATCGGATGCAGGACGTTGCACCCCCGCATCCGCCAGTAGCGGCTGAAGATGTCGGTCGCGGTGTAGCCCTCGGGGTGGCCGACGTGCAGGCCGGCCCCCGACGGGTACGGGAACATGTCGAGGACGTAGCGCTTCGGCCGCGCCGCGTCGAAGCCCGGCTCGCCGGGATTGGGCTGGCGGAAGGTGTCCTCGCGGGCCCATCGATCCTGCCAGCGAAGCTCGATCTCGTTGGCGGACCGCGCGGTGTAGCGGTGCGGCGTCTCGTCCTGCGGGGCGGTGGGTGCGGCCTCGGACATGGGGCGGCGATGGTACCGGCTCGGGGCCGCGGGCCCCGCGGGCACGGCCGCCTCAGGCCCGAGAGACCGACGCGACGATGCGGCCGCCCTTCGCGCGGTCGAGGCCGGACAGGTGCTTGATGGTCTCGCCGACGAGGTAGAACGACCCGGTGACGAGGATGAGGTCCTCGCGGCTGATCGTCCGCGAGGCGAGCTCGAGGGCCTCGGGCAGCGTGCGGGCGATCTGGCTCATCTTGCCGCTCCGCTCCATGAAGAGCCGCTGGAGCTCCTCGGGGTCGGCCGAGCGGGCATTCGACTGGGCCTTCGTGAAGATGACCTTGTCGGCACCGAGGTTCACCCGGTCGAGCAGGGCCGCGACGTCCTTGTCGGCGCAGCAGCCGAAGACGCAGACCATCGAGTCGTACGGCACGTGGGCGCCGATGCACCGCATGAGCGCGGTCATCGCCCCGGGGTTGTGGGCGCCGTCGACCACGACCCGCGGGCGGTCCCACACCATCTGCATGCGGCCCGGGATCGTGGTCCGCGCGAGCCCGGCGGTGACCTTCTCCTCGGGGCAGTCGAAGCCGGCGCCGCGAAGCACGTCGATCGCGGCGAGGGCGAGGCCGCAGTTGCTCGCCTGGTGCTCGCCGGGCAGCGGCACCGGAAGGTGCTCGAGCCGCGAGGTCTTGGTGTAGAGGCAGACTCGGGTGTGCGGCCCGAGGTCATCGGTCGAGCAGAAGCGGCTCGAGAACTCGATGTCCTTGTTCACGATGCGGAGCGTCGCCCCGACCTGCTCGGCGACCTCGCGGATCGCCTTCTCGACCGTGGCCTCGCTCTCGAAGATGATCGCCGGGACGTCCTTCTTGAGGATGCCGGCCTTCTCGCGGGCGATCTCGGCGGTGGTGTTGCCGAGGAGCTTGGTGTGGTCGAGGTCGATCGAGGTGATGATCGAGACCTCGGGACGGATCACGTTGGTCGAGTCGAGCCGGCCGCCGAGGCCCACCTCGACGACCGCGAGGTCGACGGCCTGCTCGGCGAAGTGCTTGAAGCCGAGGGCGGTGATGATCTCGAAGAAGGTCGGCTCGGAGTCGAGCTTCGCCGCGGCCTTCGCGACCTCCTTCATGAGGTCGGTGAAGTCGTTGCGGTCGATCGTGACGCCGTTCACCTGGATCCGCTCGCGGAGGTCGACCAGGTGCGGGCTGGTGTAGAGCCCGACCGTGTAGCCGCAACCCTGCATCATCGAGGCGATCATCGCCGTGGTGCTGCCCTTGCCGTTGGTCCCGGCGACGTGCACCGAGCGGAACTGCTCGTGGGGGTTGCCCAGCAGCGACAGGAGCTTCCGCATCCGGTCGAGCTTGAAGGTGTCCTCGGTGTAGCGGACCACCCGCATCCGCTCGAAGTCGGTCCGCTCGAGCAGCCAACGGACGGCCGCCGAGTAGTTGCCGATGTCGCCGCGGGTCGGCTCGGCCCCGGCCTCGGCCTTCGCGGTCGGCTTGGCGGAGGGCTTCGACGCGGGCTTTCCGGCGGCGGCGATCGACGCCTTGGCCGCGGGCTTGGCCTCGGGCTTCGGCTCGGCGATCACTTTCGGCTCGGGCTTCGCGGGCTTGGCGTTGGCACCGGAGGAGGAATTCGCGGCAGGCTTCTTCGACATGGGAGGGGACGATCTTATCGGGGTCGGCAGTCGGTTTCAAACCGCCTGGTGCAAGTGCTGCAATAATCGACACTTGCGATTTTCGGCCGGGTTCAGCGCGCAATGACTCGAAGCCCCGGCACCGCTCCCTACGTCGAGCGGGACCGATCGGATCGCCGAAAACCTCCCGTTCATGCACCGCCTCGAACGCAAGCAGGCCGTCGCCTCGGAAGCGTGGCGAACCCTCCGCATCCTGAGCGAGCTCGTCGATGGCATCGACGCGCTCAGCCGCATCGGCCCGGGGGCGAGCGTCTTCGGCAGCGCCCGCACCAAGCCCGACGATCCCTACTACGCGAGGGCCGAACGATGCGGCCGGCTGCTCGTCGAACGCGGATTCTCGGTGATCACCGGCGGCGGCCCGGGGATCATGGAGGCCGCCAACAAGGGGGCGTTCGAGGCGAAGGGCGTCTCGGTCGGCCTGAACATCTCGCTGCCGATGGAGCAGCGGCCCAACCCGTACCAGAACGTCGAGCTCGACTTCCGCTACTTCTTCGTGCGGAAGGTCATGTTCGTGAAGTACGCCCGTGGCTTCATCATCTTCCCGGGCGGCTTCGGGACGATGGACGAGTTCTTCGAGGCCCTCACGCTCATCCAGACGCTCAAGATCGAGCCGTTCCCGGTCGTCCTGGTCGGGACGGACTTCTGGAAGGGCCTCATCGACTGGATGCGGGACACGCTCGCGACCCGCTACGCGACGATCTCGGCGTCGGACTTCGACCTCTTCCACCTCGTCGACGACGAGGAGGAGGCGGTGAACATCGTGCATGACGTGTACACGGGCAAGCGGTCGATCGGCGAGCAGCTCCCCCGCTTCCGGCAGGACGCCGAGACCCGCGAGACCGGCGAGGGAACCCGCGGCGGCGTCACGCCGCGACGGACGGGCCTGGCCGGCGACGACTCGACGGACAGGCCGTGAGGGGCGGCGGGGCAAGGATCCACACGCTCACCGCGGCCGTTCGCTCGCCGGCGCGGAACGACGAGGCCATGCCTCGTCGTAGATCGTCGCGGGCGGCATGGGAGACGCGATGCGGACGGCCGCGGCGTTCCGGTGATCAAGCCGCCATGCGGCCCGTCGACGGGGCATGGCCCCGTCGCTCCGTGGGCCCGGGCGCCGGACAGCGCGAGCGGCGCTCAAGCGCACGACGGCGCGAGGGCCGTCGCGTGCGTCACCGCCACTCGTGCCGCGGGTAGCGGCGGGCCAGGTGCGGCCGCAATTCGGGGTAGTGCACCTTCCAGAAGTTCGCGAGGTCCTGCGTGACCTGCAGCGGGCGGTAGTTCGGCCCGAGGATCTCGAGCGTGACCGGCACGCGGCCCGCGGC
>JBEIUL010000451.1:0-2331 GCA_040374395.1 Phycisphaeraceae bacterium | reverse complement strand
CCGCTTCGAGCCCTGCTCGGCGAGGGCCTGCTCGACCGCGGCCTGGGCCTCGGCGTCGTCGAGGAGGTCGTCCTCGACCGCGGCGGGCGCCTGCGGCTCGTCAGCCTCGAGCGGCTCGACGATGTCGATCTCGCCGTCGCCGAGGTCGACCGGCGCGTCGTGCTCGCCGTCGTCCTCGATCATCTGGACCTTCGGGGTCTTCGCGCCCTTGCGGGGGTCGTCACGCTGGAAGCGGAGGTTGGTCTGCAGCGGGGCGGCGAACGGCTCGTGGCCGTGGCGGCGCACCTCGGGCTCGTCGAGCAGCTCGATGCCCGCATCGCGGATCGCGTGCAGCAGGTCGTCGAGACGGTCGGGATCGACGTACTCGTCGGGCAGGCAGGTGTTGATCTCCTCGTAGGAGATCCAGCCGCGGCGCTTGCCGTGTTCGTAGAGCTGGCCGAGGACGGCGAAGGTCTGGAAGCAGATGCTCACGTTCGTGGTGCTCCGGTGGAGGAGGGTCCGGATGGAGGAGGAGGCGATCGGTCGTTCGGAGGGAAGCGTCAAGCGTAGGCAGGGGTCGCGGCGATCGGGAAAGGTTCCCCTAGCCGGTGGCGCGCCGCGAGGACGGCGGCCCGGTTCCCGCGACCCTCGGCACCGCGGCCACGTCGGGGCCACGCTCCTTCAGGCGGCGGAGCCGGTCGACGGCGCCGGCGAGTTCGGGGGTCGCGTCGGACGGCGGGGCGGCGGTCGTCTCGCCTTGCACGTCCTCGCCGCGGCGGAACCGGTCGCGGCGACGGGCGGCGTCGAGTCCGGTCACCGCCTCGGCCAGCAGTGACCTCGCCTCGGCGAGATCGCGGGCGCGGGCGACCCCGGCGAGGCCGAGTTCCCCGACGAGCCTTCGCGCCGCGGTGTCGCGGCACTCGCCGAGCGTCTCGGCGGGAACGGGCAGCCGGCCCCGGTCGGCGACGATGGCGATCGCGTCCAGGATGTCGCGATGGATCGCCGAGGCGAGCGACGAGGGCGCGATCGCCTCGAGCACGGGAAGCCGATGCCCGTCCTCGACGGCCACGGTCTCGCGGACGAGCTCGGGGAAGCCGAGGAGCAGGGCGAGCAGGTCCCGCTCGGCGCGGCGGAGCTGCGGGGGGATCGAATCCTCGTCGGCGGACGGCGCGGAGGACACGGTCGCGACCTCCTCGCCCGCCTCGGCGGCCCGACGCGCGGGGGCCGGCATCGCCTTCTCGATCTCGCGCACGGACAGGCCGGTGAGGTCCGACAGCGACGCGAGCACGAAGCCACGCCGCACGCCATTCATCGAGGCGAATCCGAGGTCGGCGAGCCGCCGCAGCAACGACTCGAGCGACTGCTGCCGGGCCGAGAGGCCGTCCTTGCCGCGGTACTCGCGGGCGTGGCGCCGGACCAGGTACTCGAGGGCCGGCACCGCCGCGGCGATCGCGGCGTCGAAGCGGGCCTTGCCGTCGGGCCGCCGCAGCGTGTCGTCGGGATCCTCGCCGTCGGGAAGGGTGCAGATCTTCACGTCGACCGGCTCGGCCATGAAGACCTCGACGGCGCGATCGGCCGCCCGCATGCCGGCATCGTCGCCGTCGAAGAGCAGCACCACCGTCGTGCACAGCCGCCGCAGGACGCGGGCGTGCTCGCGGGTCAGGGCGGTGCCGAGCGTCGCGACCGCGTTGGTCACGCCGGCCGCGTGGCAGGCGATGACGTCGGTGTAGCCCTCGGTCACGATCGCGGTGCCCCGCTCGATGATCGCCCGCTTCGCCGCGTGGATGCCGTAGAGCGACCGCGACTTGTGGAAGATCGGGCTCTCGGGGCTGTTGAGGTACTTCGGCTCGTCCTCGGCCCGCAGCTTCCGGCCGCCGAAGGCGATGCAGCGGCCGAACTCGTCGAGGATCGGGAAGACCAGGCGATGCCGCAGCAGATCGACCGGCCCGCCGCCGCTCCGCGAGTCGCGCACGAGCCCGGCCGCGGTGAACGCCACGAGCGGGGGCGGTGGCGTGCTGCCGCTCTCGCGGGCGTGCCGCTCGGCGGCCTTCAGGTTCTGCTGCAGGGCGTCGCGCCGGTCGGGGGCGTATCCGAGCTGGAAGCTCTCGACGATCGCGTCGGGGAATCCCCGCCTGACGATCTCGTCGCGTGCCGTCGCCGCGTCGTCGCCGGCGAGCGACCGGCGGTAGAACCGGAGGGCAAGCCGGTTCGCGAGGGCGACCGCCTCGCGCTCGTCCGGCGCCTCGCGCCGCTCGGCCCGCTCGACGAGCGTGATGCCCGCCCGCGCCGCGAGCAGCTTGAGCGCCGACGGGAAGTCGAGCTTGAGGTACTCCATCACGAAGTCGATGGCGT
>JBEIUL010000131.1:0-6558 GCA_040374395.1 Phycisphaeraceae bacterium | reverse complement strand
CGTCGCGACGATCCACCTCTACTTCAGCGACCCGTGGCCGAAGGCCCGCCACCACAAGCGGCGGGTCGTGCAGCTCGCGACACTTGCCGAGTTCCACCGGATCCTCGTTCCCGGCGGCGACCTCCGGCTGGTCACCGACCACGACGATCTCTGGGCGTGGTACCTCGAGCACGAGACGCAGGTCCGCCACCTCTTCGCCCGCGAGGGGTTCGCCCCGCCCGCGAGCGCCGGCGAGGGTGAGGTGGTCGGAACCAACTGGGAGCGGAAGTTGCGGCGGGAGGGCAAGCCCTTCCACGCGATGGTCCTGAGGAGGCGCTGAGCGATGCACCGGCCCGGTTCCGATCCCCTCGACATGCGTGCGGAGGACTTCCTCTGCGACTTCTGCGGCGAGCACTGGAGCGAGGAGCGGCCCATGGTTGAGGGCCACCACGGCAGCCTGGCGTGCGGGCCGTGCCTGACCGCGGCGTTCCGGGTGACGTGGCTGGCGGCGGAAGCGGTCGCCGAGCGGGCCGAGGGCGAGGAATGCCGCCTCTGCCTCGAGCGGCGCGACGAGCCGCACTGGCGGGGCGCGACCGGCGGCCTCGCCTGCCGGCGGTGCGTGAAGATGTCCGCGGTCATGCTCGAGCGGGACGCCGAGCGGCCCGAGGCCGAGCGGTGGAAGCGGCCCGAGGCCTGAACGGAATCCCCGCGGGGCGCTTGCGGGCGGCGACCGCGTCGGTTCCCATGCGGCCATGGCCCGCCGGATCTCGCTTGCCGTCAAGAGCCGGCTCATCTTCGGCGCCGCGGTGCTGCTGCTCGTGGCGGGGGCGCTCGCGGTCCAGTGGGATCGCACGGCGCGGCTGGTGACCGAGTCGCAGCTCGAGGTCTCGCGGCAGCTCGCCGAGACCTGGATGCAGAACGGCTTCAGCCTCGGGCGCAGCGAGGGCATCGCGATCCCGATCCGCGTGGTGCGGGCCGAGGAGATCGACCCGGCGACGCATCCCGACCGGACGCTTGCCGCGGCCGTCGAACGGTTCGCGGCCGATCCCGAATCGGTCGACCTTTTCCGGGTCGACCGCGACGAGACCGGCGAGCCGCACTATCGCTACTTCCGCGCCCTCCGCGAGCGCGACTGGCAGCGGATCGTCGACCGCTCGCTCATCGACTTCGGCTCGACGCCCGCGGCCGACGGCGGTCGGCTGCGGGGGATCCTCGTCATCGACCGCTCGAGCCCGTTTGCCGAGCGGGTGCTGGCCCGCAACCGCGTCTTCCTCGTCGCGAGCGGCCTCGTGGCGAGCCTGCTCGCGATCGCGGTGTTCGCGATCATCCTGCACCGGCTCGTGCTGCGTCCGGTGCGGCGGCTCACCGAGGTCGCCGAGAAGGTCGAGCGCGGCGATCTCGCGGTGCGGGCCGCGATCCGGACCGGCGACGACTTCGAGCGGCTGTCGGACACCTTCAACGCCATGCTCGACGAGATCGAGAAGGGCCAGCAGCGGCTGCGGACGATGAACGAGACGCTTGACCTCAAGGTGAGCGAGCTTGCCGAGGCGAACGTCGGTCTCTACGAGAGCAACCGCCTCAAGAGCGAGTTCCTCGCGAACGTGAGCCACGAGCTGCGGACGCCGCTCAACTCGATCATCGGCTTCGCCGAGCTGCTCGAGGAGATCGCCCGCAGCGACCCGGAGGCCGACCCCAAGCGGCTCCGCTACATCGCGAACATCCTGCGGAGCGGGCGGTCGCTTCTCGACATGATCAACGAGCTGCTGCAGATGGCCAAGATCGAGGCGGGTCGCGTCGAGCTCTCGATCGCGCCGACCAGCGTCGGCGACCTCGTCGAGGGCCTGCTCACCGTCATGCGGCCCCAGTCCGAGGCGAGGAGCATCGTGCTCGAGGCGGCGGTCGAGCCGGAGCTTCCGCCGGTCGAGACCGACGCGGGCAAGGTCCAGCAGGTCCTCTACAACTTCCTCTCGAACGCCGTGAAGTTCGCGCCGGAAGGCAGCGTCGTCCGCATCTCGGCGGCGCGGGCCCCGCGGCCCGACGGCTCGCCGGGCATCCGGCTCTCGGTGCGCGACGAGGGTCCCGGCATCCCCTACGACATGCAGGACACGATCTTCGAGAAGTTCCGCCAGGTCGATGCGAGCCATACCCGCAGCCACTCGGGAACCGGTCTCGGGCTCGCGATCTGCCGCGAGCTCTCGGAGATGGTCGGCGGAACCGTGAGTCTCGCGAGCGTGCCGGGGCGCGGGGCGACGTTCTCGCTCGACCTGCCGCTCGTGCGGAGGGCCCCCGAGCTGGCTCCGCTCATGCCGGAATGAAAGCCGCCGCCCGGGGAGGGCGGCGGCGGGTCAATCGGGAGATGTCGGGACTCAGCCCTTCGACATCGCGACCAGCGAATCGAAGGTCACCGGATCGGTGATCGCGATCTCGGAGAGCATCTTGCGGTTGAGCAGGACGCCCTTCCGCTGGATCGCGTTGATGAAGTGGCTGTAGCGGGTGCCGCGCATCCGGCACGCCGCGGTGATGCGGGTGATCCAGAGCGAGCGGTAGTTGCGCTTCCGGGCGCGACGGTCACGCCACGAGTAGCGGCCGGCCCGCCAGAGGGCGATCTTGGCCTGCTGCTTGTGGCGGTGCTTGGTGCCGAAGAAGCCGCGGGCCTCGCGGAGAAGCTTGCGGCGGGCTTGGGTACGGGCTGCGCCCTTGCGTGCACGGGGCATGGATCAGGCTCCGATGGCGGCCGGCGGGGGAGGGTCGCTCGCTTGCGTCCCGACGGCCAAGGGGGTGAGTGGATGGTGACGGACAGGGAACGGAAACCGGTGGATCGATCGGACGGCGCTCAGGCCTTCGCCGCGGCGGACTTGAGCTCGGCGGCTTCGGCCTGCTCCTCGCTGCGGAGCGGGCGGAAGAGCATCTTGCTCAACGCCTTCAGGTCGCCGGAGCGGGCGTACCGGTTCTTCCGGTAGCTCTGCACTTCCATGCCTTCCTTGTTGCTCTTGAGGTGGCGGCTGTTGGGGGCCCGGAACCGGACCTTGCCGCTCTTGGTGATCTTGACCCGCTTGAGCAGGCCCTTGTGGCTCTTGTTCTTGGGCATGGTGAAACCCGAATCGGTGGCGATCCCGCCGGCGGAGGCCGGAAGCGGGGGATCGGGGAGCATAGCAGAGGCCTCCCGATGGGCCAAGGGGTCAGGCGATCCGGCGGGTCACTGGACCAGGAAGATGTCGATCCGGACCGCCGGCTCGCCTCCCGGGGGGGCCGGGGCGGGGATCCAGATGTTGTCGGCGGTCAGGTGGGGGTGGTCGGCCGGGCCGGGCCGCTGGAGGCAGGGGATCGACAGGAACTCAATCGAGCCGTCCGACCAGAGGACGTTCTGGCCCTCCCCGCCGTGGTTCTCGGAGTTCAGAACGAGCGAACCGATCGGCAGGCCGGCCAAGGTGAGGTCGATCAGTGGGTTCCGGTCGGCCGCCACCGCGGTCCGCTCGGCGGATTGCCACGTCGGGCCGGCGGTGTCGGTCCGGTAGGCCCAGCCGAACCCGGAGCCGGTGTGGCGGTCGCAGGGGCACCGCATGTCGCCGGAAGCGCAGTACCCGCCCGCGACGAGGGGGCCGAGGTTCTCGCCGTTGCGGGACCGCGACCACGATCCGATGGGGTCGGAACCGGTCGTGCCGCTTCGGCCCGAGCGGCCGGCGAGCGAGAAGCCCGCGGTCGACGGCAACGACCCGCCGAAATCCTCGGCGTACGCGTCGAGGCCCATGGCCAGTTGCCGGAGCGTGTTCATGCAGTCGGCGCGGCCGGCGGTCTCACGGGTCGACCGGATGAGCGGGATCGCGACGGTGGTGACGATGATCGCCACCGAGGCGACCGCGACGAGGTCGCCGAGGCGGAAGGTCGATCGGGACCATCCGCCGGAGGCGGTCGCCGCATCGGGCCCGATCCGCATCCGTCCCGCGCGGGACGTGTCCTCGCGGTCGATGCGGGCGAGCGTGGCGTCGACAAGGAGGTCGGCGTCGGGATCGGCGGCCAAGTCGTCCGGCACATCATCCGGATACGCGTCGAGAAGCCCGAGCTGGGCAAGGATCCGCTCGCCGCGGCGGCGGTCGGAGATCGACAGGCTCTCGAGGCAGGCCGGGTCGAAGCCGTGCTCGGCCAGGCGGTCGAGCACGCGTCGATCGGCCTCCGAGAGCCGCGCGTCGCGGGCGTCGGTCGGGTCGTCGGGAAGGCGGTCGCTGGGGTCCGTCTCGGTCATGGGTGGTCGGTTCCGCGAGTCGGGTGCACTCAGTCGGGCATGTCGGGGTCGCGGGAACTCGCCCGCCACGCGTCGGCGAAGTTCGCGACGGCGGCGTGGAGGCGGCTCTTCACGGTCCCGAGGGGAATCTGGAGCGATTCGGAGATCTGCTGGTAGCTCATCCGCTGGAAGTAGGCGAGCAGCAGGATCTCGCGGTAATGCGCGGGCATCTCGTCGACGACCCGCTTGACGTTCGACTTCATCTCGGCGTCGCCGAGGGGTTGCTCGGGCCGGGGAGACTTCTCGTCCTCCTGCAGGTCGATGCGGGTCGAATCCGAGGAGGGCCCGCCGACCGGGGCGGAGAGGCTCGCGGTCGCCCGCCGCTTCTGCTTCCGGAGCAGGTCGCGGGCCTTGTTCGCGGCGATCGTGAAGAGCCACGGCTTGAACCGCCGCTCGGCGTCGAAGGTCTCGGCCGACATCCACACCTGGACGAACGTCTCCTGGAAGACATCGTCGGCGCTCGACCGGCTGCCCACGTAGCGGACGAGGAAGCGGAGGAGATCCTCCCGGTACCGCTCGATCAACGCCCGAAGGCAGTCGCGGTCGCCTCCGCGGGCGGCGACGAAGAGATCCTCGTCGGTTCGGCCCGCCACGGTCGGATCGACGCGGGCATCGGGAACCGCCGCGGCGGCCTTGCCGGTCGCTCGCCGCGGGTGGGAACGGATTCCATCACTCATGCCGGAGCGCCCTCGGTCGACGAACGCCGTCGCGAGGTTCGCGGACGTCCCGACCGGAAGCATACCGCGATGGGCGCGGGACTTCGGGACGAGACCGAGCCGGCCGATCCACCGAGCGACCGCCCGGCCGAGCTCCGCCGCTTCGGGAAAGGTCCCGGGCGGCGGGGTGGCGAGCGGGCTGATCGCGATCGCGGACATGAGGGGCCCGGCTACGCGACGCCCTCGCGCGGGTTCGTTCCCCGTTCGGCTACCATCGAAAATTCGCGCAACAGTTTCCCGCGCCGCCGGACCCGTCGGCCCGGGAACGGCCTCCGGGGGTGGAGCAAGCCGGATGGGTGTCCCGATCAGCCAGATGTGGACCGTCGCGACCTACGTCCTCGGACAGAGGCTCCGGGGTCAGAAGCGGTACCCGCTCGTCCTCATGCTCGAGCCGCTCTTCCGGTGCAACCTCGCCTGCGCGGGGTGCGGAAAGATCCAGTACCCGCCCCACATCCTGAAGAACCACCTCTCGGTCGAGGAGTGCCTCAAGGCCGTCGACGAGTGCGGGGCCCCGATGGTCTCGATCCCGGGCGGCGAGCCGCTGCTGCACCCGGACATCGCCCGGCTCGTCCGCGAGCTCGTGGCCCGGAAGAAGTACATCTACCTCTGCACGAACGCCCTCCTGCTGAAGGAGAAGCTCGAGGAGGGACTCTTCACGCCGAGCAAGTACCTGACCTTCTCGGTGCACATGGACGGGCAGGAGGAGCACCACGACTTCGCGGTCTGCCGCGAGGGCACCTATGCGAAGGCGATCGCCGGCATCCGGCTCGCGGTCGAGCGGGGTTTCCGCGTCACCACGAACACCACGCTCTTCGAC
Organism: Phycisphaeraceae bacterium; assembly: GCA_040374395.1. Classification (GTDB taxonomy): domain Bacteria; phylum Planctomycetota; class Phycisphaerae; order Phycisphaerales; family SM1A02; genus JBEIUL01. The sequence continues at coordinate 767 of JBEIUL010000131.1, read as the reverse complement.
GGGGCCGACCCGAACTCGGTGCGGGCGTTCTTCGACGAGATGATGGACCTCGGCGTCGAGGGCATGATGGTGAGCCCGGGCTACGCCTACGACAAGGCCCCCGACCAGGTGAACTTCCTCAAGCGGCAGCGGACGCACGAGCTCTTCGAGATGATCCTGTCGAATCGTCATGAGGGTCGCCGCGAAGGCCGCCGCAAGTGGGTCTTCAACCAGTCGCCGCTCTTCCTCGAGTTCCTCATGGGCAAGCGCGACTACGAGTGCACGCCGTGGGGCAACCCGACCTTCAACCTGTTCGGCTGGCAGAAGCCCTGCTACCTGCTGCAGGAGGGTTACGTCGATTCCTTCCGCGAGCTCATGGAGGGGACCGAGTGGGAGCGCTACGGCCGGGCGAGCGGGAACCCGAAGTGCCAGAACTGCATGGTGCACTGCGGATACGAGCCGACCGCCGTCGACCACACCTTCACGAGCTTCGGCGGCCTGTGGGGCACGGTGAAGGCGATGGTGTTCAACGCCTACGCGAACCCGAGGGCGAAGCGGGGGCTTGAGGAGGCGGCCAAGGAACCGCACGGGCCGAAGCGGCATCTTGTGCAGCTGGGGCTGGCCCGCGAACTTGTGCGCGAGGACGGCACGCGGTCGCTCGAGCTCGTCGAGACGCGGTGAGCGGTGAGGGGAACTTGGCGTCCGTCGCGCGACACCGGGAGCGTCGGCCCGCGGCCGAGGCGGACCTCCGCACGGCTACCGCGCGGAACGACGGGGCCATGCCCCGT
>JBEIUL010000452.1:0-2329 GCA_040374395.1 Phycisphaeraceae bacterium | reverse complement strand
GTGGTCGCGATCGCCCTCGCCCTGGTCCACCTGATCGGGTTCGCCCCCGGCATGGCCCGCGACCTTGCCGCCTACCGCGAGGCGGTCGCGACCGGCGACGCCGCGGTCGCCGCCGAGCGGTACGCCTCGTTCGACGCGGGGCACGCGTGGGCCGACCGGATCCTCCGGTTCCAGGGGTTCGCCCTCGTCCTGGCCGCGGTGACGAGTGCCTGGGTCCTGACCCCCCGCCGCACCCCGCAGCGAGGGCTCATGGCCGCCCCGGGCTTCGTCGGGATGCGTTGATGGCCGGCCGCCCCGCCCGAAAGCCGCCGACGCCGCCCGCCGCCGGTCCGCCGCTGCCCCGCAAGACCGACGCCCAGCGGGCCCGGGCCGCGGCCCTGTACGACGCCCTTTCCACCCGCCACCCCGACGCGAAGTGCGAGCTCGAATGGTCGCGACCGCACGAGCTGCTCATCGCCACCATCCTCTCGGCCCAGTGCACCGACGTCGCGGTGAACCGGGCCACCCCGGCCCTCTTCCGCCGCTTCGAGACCCCGGCCGACTACGCGAAGGCGTCGCCCGAGGCGATCGAGCCCCTGCTCGCGACGCTCAACTTCTTTCGCACCAAGGCGAAGGCCGTCCACGCCTCGATGGTGACCCTGGTCGAGCGGCACGGCGGCGAGGTGCCGCGGTCGATGGACGAGCTGCTCGAGCTTCGCGGGGTCGCCCGCAAGACCGCGAACGTCGTGCTGAGCAACGCCTTCGGGATCCACTCGGGCGTGGTCGTCGACACGCACGTCGGACGGCTCGCGAAGCGGTTCGGACTGACCCGCCACGACGAGCCGGCGAAGGTCGAGCCCGACCTGATGGCCCTCTTCCCGAACGAGCGGTGGGGCCAGCTGAGCCACCTGCTCATCTTCCACGGACGAAGGGCGTGCAAGGCCCGCGGCGGGTCGTGCTCGACCGATCCGGTGTGCCTCGCTTTCCACGGGAAGACGCGGGGAAAATCGTCGGATTGAGTCCCGCGCGAAAATGCATCGGCGCCGCTCGCGCGAGTCGATAGACTTCCGCTCGACGCATCGGCCCGGAACGGACTCCGGGCCACGAGCCCCTCGCACGGGCCCCACGCACGGGATCACGCCACATGCCGCACGCGGCCAACCGCGACCTGCCCGAACTCGACCTCGCCGGAAAGAGCCTCCATTTCGTCGGCATCGGCGGATCGGGGATGAACGGCCTCGCCCGGATGCTCGCCCGCCGCGGGGCCCGCTGCACCGGATCCGACTCGACCGCCTCCGACGTCACCGATGCCCTCGTCGCGGGCGGCATCGCGGTCGAGATCGGGGCCCCCGGACCGCTGCCCGACACCTGCGACATGGTGATCCGCAGCGCCGCGATCCGCGACGACCACCCGCAGGTCCTCGAGGCCGATTCGCGCGGGATCCGTCACGTGACCTACGCCGAGGCGCTCGGTTTCGCCCAGGGCGGACGGATCACCGCCTCGATCGCCGGCACCCACGGCAAGAGCTCGACCACCGCCCTGCTCGGGCACATCCTCGTGAAGTGCGGCTTCGACCCGTCGGTCATCGTCGGGGCGAACGTCCCGCAGATCGCCGGCGAGCACGGCGGCGGATCGCGGACCGGCTCGGCGCGGCTGCCGAAGGGAACGCACGCCGGGAAGCCCGGGGCGTTCATCTGCGAGGCGTGCGAGTTCAACCGCTCGTTCCACCGCCACCGGCCGACGTTCGCCCTGATCAACAACGTCGAGGAGGACCACCTCGACTGCTACGGCTCGCTCATCGAGATCGTGCGGAGCTTCCGCGACTTCGCCGAGCTCCTGCCGCCCGCCGACCCGATCGGCCTCGCCACCGGCGTCGACGCCGGGCTCGGCGGCCGCCTGCTCATCGCCCACGAGGGCGCCCACCGCCGCGAGATCGCCGCGGGGCTCGCCTGCCGGGTCGAGACCTTCGGCTTCTCGCCGAGCGCCGACTGGCAGGTCGTCTACGACGCCCGGGCCTCGCGGGCGGGGCTGCTCAAGGACGGCCACTGGGTCGTGCAGTGGGACCTCCTGCTGCACGGCGACCACATGGCCCTCAACTCGGCCGCGGCGGCGATCATCGCCCACTGGTACGGGGCGGAATGGGACGACATCGCCGAGGCGATCGCGACCTTCCGCGGCGTCGAGCGGCGGATGCAGCGGCTCGGCACCCGCCCGGTCGCCGGCGGCGAGGTCACCGTCTACGACGACTACGGCCACCACCCGACCGAGTGCGAGCGGACGCTCAAGGCCCTGCGGGCGGCCGAGCAGCCGAAGCGGCTCATCTGCGTCTTCCAGCCGCACCAGCACAGC
>JBEIUL010000455.1:0-2318 GCA_040374395.1 Phycisphaeraceae bacterium | reverse complement strand
CTGTCGGACCCGGCGATCCCGGCACTTCCCGCGACGGTCTCCGCGGCGATTTCCGCACGCGAGAGCGACGCGGAACGGACCAGGCTGCTCGAGCTGTGCTCGCTCGATCCGGCGTTGGCTCTCGCGATCCTCGAGCGGGTGAATGCCGATCGCGGCATGGCGTCGCGGATCGGCAGCCTGTCCCGTGCCCTCGCCGAACTCAAGATCGCCGGGCTGCGCCTGGTCGCGCTCTCGGTCCCACTGGGAACGACACCATCGCCGGACCCGGATGCGATCGACTTCGACTTCGACGCGTTCCACGCACGGGCGGTCCGGGCCTCGGTCGCGGCTCGGCAGCTGGCCCAGTTCACGTCGGCGCATGACCCCGACGAGACGGCCGTCGCGGCGCTCCTGCAGGACATCGGCATGGTCGCGCTCCACCGCGCGTTCGGCGACCGTTACCTGCAGGTGCTGGACATCGCCGGTCGTGAGCACGTGAATCTCGGCGAGGTCGAGCGGAGGACCCTCCGCATCGATCACGCGATGCTCGGCGCCGAGCTGGCCTCGCGGGCTCGCCTTCCCGAGACGATCGTCTCGGCGATCCGGAACCATCACCAGCACGCTTCCGCCGATCGTGACCACCGTCGGCTGGCGGCGATCGTCGAGCTGTCGTCGATGGCGGCCCTCGCCGTCGACGGGGCAAGCCTGCGTTCCGAGGACGCGACGGTGCGATTCCGCAGGTCGGCCCACGCCTGGCTCGGGATCGCGCCGCACGAGGCGCTGGTGCTGCTCGAGGAGATCCGGGCGGAGTCGTCGCATCGGCTCGAGCGGGCCGGAATCGGATCCGTCCATGACGCCGACGATCTCGCCCACCGCATCGCCGACGCTCGCCGGGCCCTCGGACTGGCGGGTCCGCTTTCCCCCGCGGCGGGATGCACGCGTGATCCGCTCACCGGACTCCCCGATCGCGAGTCGTTCATCGAGCGTCTCGATGCCGCGCTCGGCCTCGAGCGGCCCCGCGGCGGTTCGGTCGCGATCCTCGTCGCCTCGGTCGATGACCTCCGTGGCCTGAACCTGCGACTCGGTGTTCGCGGCGGCGATGCCCTGTTGCGGGCGGTCGCCCTTCGGCTTGCCTCGGCGATTCCGGCCGGTGCCGACGCGTTTCGACTGATGGGCGGGCAGTTCGCGCTCCTCGGGCCGGGCCTCAGTCCGCTCGAGGCGCGGCGACTTGCCGACGACGTCCGGCGGGCGGTGACCGCCGAACAGATCGACGTCGCCGGGGAACGCGCGATCCGGGTCACATTGAGCGTCGGCGCCGCGATCGACCGCTTCGCCCCCGAACATCCCGGCGCGGACGTCGCGACGGCCCGCGAGCACCTCATGCGGGGGGCGCTCGCCGCACTCGCGTCGGCCGAGGCCGAGGGCCGGAACCGAACCGAACTGTTCCGCGACGGCCGCGACGCGGCGTGAGGTTCACTCTGCCGGGACCAGCCGTGCGGCCACGCAGGGCGCGATCGGCCATCGTTCCGCGTACGTCCGAAGATCGTCAAGCGTGATCCGCTCGACGCGGGCGAGTTCCTCGTCGAGCGTGAGGTATGGGGCGCGGTAGGTCGAGAGCATGCCCAGCCGGAGCATGCGGCCGTGCGGCCGCTCGGACGACAGCGTGAACGACGTGGCGATCTTGCTCCGGCTGCGGACGAGATCATCCTCGTTGAGCGACTCGACGAGCCCATCGATCTCGCGGCGGGCGATCCGTTCGACCTCGGCCGCGTCCTTCGGATCGCACGCGGCGGTGACGAGGAACTCCCCGGTCCCGTCGTGACCGTCGTAGCTCGAGCCGGCGTCCTCGGCGAGGCCGGTCTCGGTGAGGGCCCAATGCAGCCGCGACCCGTCGCCGTCCCCGAGGATGTCGGCAAGCAGCGCCGCCCGGTATCGCCACGGGTCGTTGATGCCCGGGGCGGGCGCGGCCAGCATCAGGTAGTGACGCGTCGCGTTCTTCAGGCGGATCGTCTCGTCGCGGGCGAGCGGGGTCCATGTCGGGTAGTCGCGCGACTGCCCGGTGGCCTTCCACGAGCCGCACAGGTTCCGGACGTCCCGCACCAGGCCGTCGAAGTCGATCCGTCCCGCCGCGGCTACGGTGCAGCTGTCGGCCGAGTAGCGATCGTCGAAGTATCGCTTCATCGAGTTCCGCTCGAGCGACCGGATCGTGTCCCTCGTGCCGAGCACGCGATGGGCGAGCGGGTGCGAACCGTAGAGCAGCTCCATCATCCGCTCGTACAGCACCCACGGCGGCTGGTCCTCGTACATCGCGATCTCCTCGAGGATGACGCCCTTCTCCT
>JBEIUL010000236.1:0-4573 GCA_040374395.1 Phycisphaeraceae bacterium | reverse complement strand
TGCCGCAGGCCGAGCGGTACGCCCACGACGTGCCGTTCCACGCCGATCTCGCCGAGAACGTGCGGAACGTGAAGCCCACCGCGATCATCGGCGTCTCGACGGTCGCGAAGGCGTTCTCGCGACCGGTCATCGAGGAGATGGCCCGCCTGAACCGGCGGCCGATCATCTTCCCGCTCTCGAACCCGACCTCGAAGAGCGAGTGCACCGCCGAGGAGGCGTTCGCGTGGAGCGGCGGCCGGGCGATCTTCGCGTCGGGCTCGCCGTTCCCGCCGCTGCACGTCGCGGGCAAGCTCGTGGTGCCGAGCCAGGCGAACAACGTCTACGTTTTCCCGGCGATCGGGCTCGCGGTCTACGCGACCGGGGCCCGCCGCGTGACCGACGAGATGTTCCTCGTCGCGGCCGAGGCGCTCGCCGGCCAGGTCTCCGAGGACGATCGCCGCCACGGGCTGCTCTTCCCGCCGGTCGCGAACCTGCTCGAGGCCGAGATCCGCACCGCCATCGCGGTCGCGCGGCACATCGTCGAGAGCGGACTCGCCACCGAGCCGCTCTCGGGCGACCTCGAGTCGATCGTGCGGTCGAAGGTCTACGACCCGGGATTCGCGCCGCTGCCCTGACCGCTCAGGCCGCCGCCGGCTTCTTCCGGCCGAAGAGCCAGAGGATGCCGCCGATCAGGCCGAAGAGGATGAACCCGCCGCCGCCGCAGAGGGCGCCGAAGCCTCCGCCGAGCGTCTTCAGTCCGCTCTTCACGAAGGCCTCGGCCGATTCCTTCGAGATCTGGCCGAGCCGGACCGCGGCCGGATCGCCGCCCTTCTCGATCTTGACGGTGTAGTCGCCGGCAGCCTTGATCTCGGCGACGCCGATGAACTCGAGCTTGAGGTCGGGCGTGTCGATGACCAGGCCCTGCGGGTTCGCCGCGGTCATCGACTCGAACTTGACCTCCGTGCCGTCGGCGCCGGTGATGGTCACCGTCGGGTTCATCGGGGCCGCGAAGCCATAGGTCTTGCCGTCGATTTCCTCGCCGTCCATCGCGACGACGCCGAGGATCCCCTCCTTGAGGGCCATCGTCGAGGTGCCCGGGGCGACCATCTTCTGGACGGGCACCGTCCCGTCGGTGAAGGTCTTGGCCTGGGTCTCGAGCTCGGCGAAGCCGGCGCGGGCCGTGAAGCCCGCCACGATCGCGGCGATCAGGCAGACGACCGCCAGCAGCAGGAGGACATTCGCGAGGCAGCCGCCGCGGGGATGGATTCGTGAGGTGGGTCGCATGAAGGACTCGGGGTTCCTGGATGGGCGGGCCGATCGGGCCCACGTTGGGGACGGGGGATTCTGCGGCGGAATCGATACCACAGAGCAGCCGGGAGCGGGTGGCCCTCGTTCCTTGGGGTCGCGTCCCGCCCGGTTTCAGGGCCCGCGGCCTCGATATGCTCCGCGCGGAGGAGGCCCTGATGCCCGGCATGCCCCGTTCGCTCCGCACCGCCCTGACCGTCGTGCTCGCCGCCGCGGCCCTTGTTGCCACCGGCTGCACGAAGGTCGCCGGCACCGGCCGCACCCAGCTCAACTTCATGTCGCTCGAGCAGGAGGCCTCGCTCGGCGACGAGGCCTACGCCGAGACCCTCTCGGGAAAGAAGCTCATCAAGGACGGCCCCGACGCCGAGCGCGTGCGCCGCATCGGCATGAACATCGCCGACGCCGCCCGCCGCCTGCATCCCGACATCGCCCGCGACTTCGCGTGGGAGTTCACGCTGGTCGACGACCCCCAGACGGTGAACGCCTGGGCCCTGCCCGGCGGAAAGTGCGCGGTCTACACCGGGCTGCTGCCGGTCGCCGACACCGACGATCGCCTCGCGGTCGTCATGGGCCACGAGGTCGCGCACGCCATCGCCCGCCACGGCGCCGAGCGGATGTCGCAGGGCATGGCCCTCGAGATCGCCATGGCCGGGGCGGGGGCGGGCCTCTCGATGTCGAGCATGTCGCCCGCGGCGCAGGAAGCGACCATGGCCGCGCTCGGCATCGGCACCGAGGTCGGCGTCGCGCTGCCGTACAGCCGCCTGCAGGAGAACGAGGCCGACGAGGTCGGGCTGCTGCTGTCGGCCGAGGCCGGCTACGACCCGCGGGCGGCGATCGACCTTTGGCGACGGATGGAGGCCGCGGGCGGCGATGCCCCGCCCGAGTTCCTCTCGACCCACCCCTCGAACTCGACCCGCATCGAGCGGCTGCAGAAGCTCATGCCCGAGGCGGTCCGGCGTTGGGAGGCCCGCACGGGCCGGCCGGCGGGTTCGGGGTCCTGACCGGAGTCGCTCCCGGACCGGCTCCGGCGCGATCGCAAAGGCGACGCTCCGGTTGCCCGATAAGCCGCAACACGTTCGCGCCGACCTGTCGGGCTCGCGACCCCGCTACACTCGCGATCCCGCCGTTTCTCAACGGGGTCGTGGTGACCGCATGACCGCTTCATCCTCCGGTCCTTCGATGGGATTCACGCCCGGCTCTCCGGATGGCGAGGCCGGTGGCGCGACCGTGCTCAAGGTGGTCGGCTCGGCGAAGTACGCGCTGCGCGAGGCGATCCACGCCCTGCGCGAGCGGACCAGGCGGGCGATCGCCGCCGGACAACGCCGGGTCGAGGTCGAGGTGGGGGGCATCGAACCCCTCGCGTTCCTCGCGTCGCAGGTTCCCGGCGAGCGGGCCTACTTCCGGGCCCGCGACGGGCTGCTCGCCTCGGCGATGGTCGGCCGGGCGATGGCGGCCGAGGGCCTGGGTGACCGTGGCGTCCGCGAGTTCCTCGAGGCCGTGCCCGAGGCCCGGGCGTTCGCGTCGATGCGGTTCGACGCCCAGCGGGATTCGGGGGCCGAGTGGAAGCCGTTCCTCGCCGCCGAGATCGCGATTCCCGCGGTGGAACTGGTGCGGACCGGGATCCGCTCGGTGCTCGCCGCGAACCTGGTCGGCGACGGCCGGGCGACGCTCGCGACGCTCGAGCGGCTGGTCGCGACCGAGCGGCTGCCCGACACGCGGGAGCTCGGCGTCGAGGGCTCGTTCGCGGCCGATTCGAGCGTCGTGGCGTGGCGTGACGCGGTGCGGGCGACGTTGGACGAGATCTCGCGGGGTTCGGTGCGGAAGGTCGTGCTCGCCCGGACGCGTTCGTTCCGGATGCCGGGTCCGGTCGACCCGTGCGAGCTGCTCGCTCGGCTTGCCGAGAGCGAGCCCGGCACCTACCAGTTCCTCGTCGAGCCGTGCGAGGGCGTGGTCTTCCTCGGCGCGAGTCCCGAGCGGCTCTTCCGCCGCAGCGGGCCGTCGGTCGAGAGCGAGGCGGTCGCGGGCACGCGGCGGCGCGGCGAGGATTCCGAGCTCGACGCGGCCCTCGCCGCCGACCTGCTCGCTTCCGAGAAGGACCGCCACGAGCAGGGACTCGTGCTGCATCGCATCGTCGAGCGGCTCGGGGCGCTCACCGGCAAGGCGACCGTCGCGGGCGGACCGCGGCTGTTGCGGCTGGCCCATGTCCAGCACCTGCGCTCGCACGTCTCGGCGACGCTCGAGAAGGTCGAGCCGGTCGCGAGCGACGCTTCGCTGCTCGCGGCCCTCCATCCGACGCCTGCGGTGTGCGGCCTGCCGAGCGAGCGGGCCCAGTCGATCATCCGCGGCTGCGAGCCGTTCGATCGCGGCCTCTACGCCGGCCCGGTCGGGCTCGTCGGCCGCGATTCCGAGTTCTGCGTGGCGATCCGATCGGCCCTCGTGACGGGCCGCACCGTGACCGCCTTCGCCGGGGCCGGCATCGTCGCCGGCTCCGACGCCGACGCCGAGTGGCGCGAGACCGAGCACAAGCTCGCGACCTTCGAGCGGCTGGTCCGGCCGGGCTGAGCCTCGACGACACCGAGCCGGAACGCCATGGCGAGCGGACTTCCCTACCCGAACCTGAACCTCGCCTGGGCGGGGCTGTTGTTCGCCGAGTGGCGGAAGCGGGGGCTCGAGCTCGCGTTGATCTGCCCGGGATCGCGCTCGGCGCCGCTCGCGGTCGCCGCGGCGTCGACGCCGGGCGTGCGGACGGCGGTCGCGATCGACGAGCGCTCGGCGGCGTTCGCCGCGCTCGGCGCCGCGAGCGTCTCGGGCCGGCCCGTCGCCATCGTGACGACGAGCGGCACCGCCGTCGCCAACCTGCTCCCCGCGGCGGTCGAGGCGTCGCAGCGGGGCGTTCCGCTGCTCATCGTGACGGCCGATCGGCCGCCCGAGTTGCGCGAGACCGGCGCGAACCAGGCGATCCCGCAGCTCGGGATCTTCGGGCGGTTCGTGCGGTGGACGGCCGACCTGCCCGCGCCCGACGCGTCGATCGAGCTTGCGTATCCGCTCTCGATGGCGGATGACGCGTGGGATCGGGCGATCGGCGTCGACGGCCGTCCGGGGCCGGTGCACGTGAACGCGCCGTTCCGCGAGCCGCTCGCCCCGATCGAGCGGGAATGGCGATCGGGTCGCGAGGCGGAGGTCGCGCGGATCGAGGCGCGCGGGGAACGGCCGTGGCGCGACTCGCGATGCGAGCCGCCGGCGGCGATCGCGCCGCCGCGCGAGGTCGGCGCGGCGCGGCGACTGCTCG
>JBEIUL010000509.1:0-1970 GCA_040374395.1 Phycisphaeraceae bacterium | reverse complement strand
GCCGCGGGCGCGAGGACGGCGGCCGGACCGAGTCGGGCGGCACGACCGTCGCGGCGCCGGCCCGCAAGGCCGGCCAGAGCGTGATGCTCGTCAACGACCGCCCCGACGAGGAATGCCGCGTCGCGATCCTCGAGAACAACCGGCTCGAGGCGCTCTTCATCGAGCGAGAGAGCTCGGCGACGAACGTCGGCAACATCTACAAGGGCCGCGTCACGAACATCGAGCCGGCGATCCAGGCCGCGTTCATCGACTTCGGCGAGGGGGCGAGCGGCTTCCTCCACATCTCCGACCTCCACCCCCGCTACTTCCCCGGCGGCGACAAGGTCGAGAAGGTCGGCAAGAAGATCCCCCGCCGCGAGCGGCCGCTCATGCAGCAGGCGCTCAAGCGAGGCCAGGAGATCCTCGTCCAGGTGCTGAAGGAAGGCCTCGGCAGCAAGGGCCCGACCGTCACGAGCTACCTGAGCATCCCCGGCCGCCTCATGGTGATGATGCCCGAGATGGGCAAGGTCGGCGTGAGCCGCAAGGTCGAGGACGAGGAGCAGCGCCGCGCGATGCGGAAGATCCTCGACCAGCTCGACCTGCCCGAGGGCTTCGGCTTCATCCTGCGGACCGCGGGCTTCGACCGCACGCTCGGCGAGCTCAACCGCGACGTCGCGTACCTGAAGCGGCTCTGGGAAGTGATGCAGAAGCGGATGGAGTCGACCGGCGCCCCGTGTCTCCTCTACTCCGAGGGCGACCTGCTCATCCGGACCCTGCGTGACCTCGCCGACGAGCACGTCTCGACGGTGGTGATCGACAGCGAGCCGGCGTTCCGGAAGGCCAAGGCGTTCCTCGAGGTGGTGGCGCCGACCTCGGCGCCGAAGCTGCTGTTCTGGGACAGGGAGACGCCGCTCTTCCATGCCTTCGACGCCGAGCGGCAGGTCGGCATGCTCCACAGCCGCGAGGTGCCGCTGCCGTCCGGCGGCGCCCTCGTGATCGACCAGACCGAGGCGATGGTCGCGATCGACGTGAACAGCGGCCGCAGCCGTTCGGCCCGCGATTCCGAGACGAACGCGTACCAGAACAACCTCGAGGCGGTCGAGGAGATCGCCCGGCAGCTGCGGCTGCGCGACCTCGGCGGCGTGATCGTGAACGACCTCATCGACATGCGGAGCCACAAGCACCGCCGCGAGATCGAGGCGAAGTTCGCGGCCGCGCTGCGGCGGGACCGCGCGAAGACCACGACCGCGCCGATCTCGGACTTCGGCGTGCTCGAGATGACGCGGCAGCGCATGCGGCCGAGCGTGCGGAAGACGCACTTCATGGACTGCCCGCACTGCCACGGGATCGGCGAGATCAAGCAGCCCGACGTCGTCGCGGGTGACGCCCTCCGCGAGATCGAGTGGCTCTTCTCGAACGGCCAGGTGAAGCGGGTCGAGCTCGTCTGCTCGGTGAAGGTCGCGACGGTGCTGCTCTCGACGCGGCGCAGCGCCCTCACCCGGCTCGAGCGGACCACCGGCAAGCGGGTCGACGTGCGGATCAGCGAGGCGATCGCGATCGACCGCGTCGACCTCTACGCCTACGACGGCCATGGCGCCGACCTCGAGATCCCGCGGCTTCCGAAGCCGCAGCGGCCCGACGTCGCGGCGCTGCCGACCGAGGTGCCCGAGTCGCACGCCGACGAGGACGACGACGACTTCGAGATCGTCGAGGAGGGTGGGCGGCGTCGCCGCCGCCGTCGCCGTCGCCACGGCCCGGCCGACACCACCGCGATGATCATGGGCGGGAGCTTCGCCGACCTGCCCGCGGTCGATGCCGCGGGCGACGGCATCACCGTCGCGCAGGCGATCGAGCGCGAGAAGGCCGCGGCGCGGGCGGAAGCCGCCGCGAAGGATGCGGCGCGGAAGGAAGCCCAGCGGCAGCAGCAGGCGGCGCACGGCGCCTCGCAGGTCCAGCCGCAGGGACGGGCGGGCGAAGGCGGCGAAGCGGGC
>JBEIUL010000045.1:0-10583 GCA_040374395.1 Phycisphaeraceae bacterium | reverse complement strand
TCTCTTCCGCATCGAGACGGATCCCTCGGACGGCGAGGATTCGCGCCCCCTCGACGACTTCGAGCTCGCCACGCGGCTCTCGTACTTCCTGTGGGCATCGATGCCCGACGACGGGCTGTTCGCCGCCGCGGCCGCCGGCGAGCTCGCGACCGACGACGGACTTCGCCTTGCCGCCGATCGCCTCATCGACTCGCCTCGATCGATCGCCCTCGCCGAGCGGTTCGGTCGCCAGTGGCTGCACGTCGCGGGCGTGCACCGGAAGATGCCCGATCCCGAGCTGCTCGGCGGCGCGAGCCAGGCCGAGACCTCGCTGCTGCTGGCCGACCTCGAGGGCGAGACCACGCTCTTTCTCGACGCGGTCCTGCGGGAAGGCCGTCCGCTCGAGGACCTGCTCGCGGCCGAGTGGACCTTCCTGAATGAACGCCTCGCCGCCCACTACGGTGTCGGCGGGGTGAGCGGCTCGTACCTGCGCCGCGTCGAGCTCGGCGACGGCCGCCCGCCGGGGCTGCTCGGTCACGGCAGCGTGCTGGTCGCGACGAGCAACCCGAGCCGCACCTCGCCGGTGAAGCGCGGGAAGTGGGTGCTCGAGAGCCTGCTCGATAGCCCGCCGCCTCCTCCGCCGCCGGGCGTGCCGACGCTGCCCGAGCGGCGGGAGAAGGGCGATCGCGAGACGGCCCGCGCGCAGCTCGCTCGGCATCGGGCCGATCCGAACTGCGCCGGCTGCCACGTGCGGATGGACGAGATCGGCCTCGCATTCGAGGGTTTCGACGCGGTCGGACGGCCGCGGGCGAACGACGGCTCGGCCGCGATCGACACCGCGGCCCGCCTGCCCGACGGCCGCGCGTTCGACGGGCCACGCGAGCTCGCGGCGATCCTGCGGGCGGATCCCGGCTTCCGCCGCTCGGTCGCCAAGCACCTGCTCACCTACGCCCTCGGCCGCGGCCTCTCGGGCGACGACGAGGCGACGGTCGATCGCATCGCCCGCGACACGTCCGACCGCTCGCTTCGCGGGCTCGTCCACGCGATCATCCGCACCGACCAGTTCCGCCGCCGAAGCCAGCCGCCACCTCCAACCGTGGCAGGAGCCTCCTCATGATCGAACCGCTCTCGCGACGCACGATCCTGCGCGGCATCGGCGTGGCGCTCGCGCTCCCGTGGCTCGAGGCGATGACCCCGCGGGCCGCCGCCGCGGCGATCGCGTCCGCCCCGAAGCGCCTCGCGTTCGTCTTCCTCCCGAACGGGGTGAACCGCGCCGCGTGGTTCCCGGCGTCGGCCGGTCCGCTCGCGACGCTGCCGAGCGCCCTCGAGCCGCTTGCCGCCCATCGCGACCGGCTCACCGTCTTCAGCGGCTTCGCCCACGCGAACGCCGACGCCCTCGGCGACGGACCAGGCGACCACGCCCGCTCGGCGGCGTGCTTCCTGACCGGCGTCCATCCGAAGAAGACGATGGGCAGCGACATCACCGGGGGAGTCTCGATCGACCAGGTCATCGCCCGCGGCACCGCGGGCCGCACGCGGTTCGACTCGCTCGAGCTCGGCCTCGAGGAGGGGATGTACGCGGGCGGCTGCGACTCGGGCTACTCGTGCGCCTACAGCGCGAACATCTCGTGGCGATCGCCGCACTCGCCGGTCGCGAAGGAACACCGCCCGCGCGAGCTCTTCGAGCGGCTCTTCGCGAGCGGGCCGAAGGGCGAGAGCGCCGCGGCCCGCGCCGCCCGCATCGCCCGGCGGAAGAGCGTCCTCGACGGCGTGGGCGAAGACGCCCGCCGGCTGCACGACCGCCTCGGCGCCGCCGACCGCCGCAAGCTCGACGAGTACCTCGATTCGGTCCGTGCGGTCGAGCGGCAGGTCACCGCCGCCGAGACCGGCGAGCGTCCGTCGCTGCCCGACGGGCTCGTCGTGCCCGAAGGTGTCCCGGTCGAGTGGCGTGACCACGCCCGCGGAATGTTCGACCTACTCGCGCTGGCCTTCCGCCTCGACCTCACCCGTGTCGCGACCTTCATGCTCGCGAACGAGGGCTCGAACCGGCCGTACCCGTCGATCGGCGTCACGCAGGGCCACCACGACACGAGCCACCACGACGACGACCCCGCGAAACTCGCGGGTTTCGCCGCGATCAACCGCCTGCACGCCGACGCCGTCGCCGGCTTCCTCGCCCGCCTCGCCGCCGAGCGCGACGCGAACGGCGAGCCGCTGCTCGACTCGACGATGGTGGTCTACGCCGGCGCGATCGGCGACGGCGACCGGCACGATCACCGCAACCTGCCCGTGATCGTCGCGGGCGGCGCCGCGGGCGACCCGCTCGCCGCCGCGCACGGTCGCCACGTCACGCTGCCCGGCGACGTCCCGCTCTGTGACCTCTTCCTCGGTCTCGCCGCCCGCTCGGGCGTGGCGCTCGACCGCTTCGGCGACAGCCGCGGCCCGTTCCGCGTGCCGGCCTGAACCCGCTACGCTTCCGGCATGGAACCTCGCGGCGACGGGAAGCCCCGCAAGCAGGGCGGCAAGAAACGGGTCTTCTTCGCCCCGCGCGACCCCGACGCGCCGCGCTCCCGCCCCGGCGGCCCGCGGCCGCAGGACCGGCCGAAACTCGGCATCTTCACCACCACGCTCTGGGAGTACCCGAGCCAGCACTACACGAGCGAGCGTGTCCTCGAGCCCGCGGAGATCGCCGAGGGCCGCACCCGCTTCATGCAGGGCAGCCGCCACTACGAGGGGGCGACCCCGTCGTGGGTGATCTGGCAGGTGCTCAAGCGGTACACCCGCGAGGGTCAGGTCGTGGTCGACCCGTTCTGCGGCAGCGGCACCACGCTCGATGTCTGCAAGGACCTCGCGCGGAAGGGCCTCGGCTTCGACCTCAACCCGCAGCGCGAGGCGATCGTGAGGGCCGACGCCCGGAAGCTGCCGGTGGCCGCGTCGTCGGCCGACCTCGTCTTCCTCGACCCGCCGTACTCGACGCACATCGAGTACTCCGACGACCCGCGCTGCATCGGCAAGCTCGACGCGGGCGGCGACGACGGCGGCGCGGCCTACTACACGGCGATGGACGCGGTCTTCGCCGAGCTCCATCGCGTCCTGCGGCCGGGCGGCACGCTGGCCCTGTACGTGAGCGACTCGTGGCGGAAGCGGAAGGGGGGCGGGCCCGGCGAGGGCGCCTTCATGCCGATCGGCTTCGAGCTGTTCGCGCGGCTGCGGACGCGCTTCACGCCGATCGACCTCGTCGCGGTCGTGCGGCACAACCAGAAGCTCGACCGCGGCAACTGGCACAAGGCGGCCGAAGAGGGAAACTTCTTCCTCCGCGGGTTCAACTACCTGCTGCTGTTCAGGAAGCCGAAGCCGTGATTCGTCGGGCGTTCCGGTACCACGCCTGACGGGCGAGGCGACGACCAACCACGTCGAACCTCCGCTCTACCCAGCACCCGGAACGACGAGGCCATGCCTCGTCGCGGAGGCACGCGGCGGCGGGCCACGCCGGCGGGCCGCTTGCGCAGGCCGAGGATCGGCGACGCGATCTCGCCTCGCGTGAAGGTGACGACGAGGCATGGCCTCGTCGCTCCGGGCCCGGCCCGCGTACGGCTTGGGCGTTCTTCCGGGGCGGCCTCAGCCGCCCGAGCCGGCCACCGGCTTCAGCGTCAGCGGGTCCTTCAGCGGGATCTCGGTCGCCGGCTTGTCGGCCGGGAAGAGCTCGTTCGCGTTGTCGCCGGCGTTGCCGTAGATGTCGGTCCAGTTGCCGACGACGAGCACCGCCATCCTCGACGGGTCGAGGTACTTGTTGGCGACGCGGGTGATGTCGTCGGGCGTGACCGACTGGACCTTCTCGCGGAACGACTCCCAGTAGCCTTCGGGCCGCTTCGTCCACTCGTCGCCGACGAAGATCTGCAGCATCTGGTCCTTGCTCGAGAAGTTGCCGGGGAACGTCTCGATGAACGACGCCTTCGAGGTGGCGAGCTCGGCCTCGGAGACCGGCTCGCTGCGGATCCGCCGGAACTCGTCGTCGATGAGCTTGATCGCCCGCACCACGGTCGGGCTCTTGCTCTGGAATCCGGCCTGGAACATGCCGGGGTACCACGGGTTCGGCTCGAGCCGCG
Organism: Phycisphaeraceae bacterium; assembly: GCA_040374395.1. Lineage (GTDB taxonomy): Bacteria > Planctomycetota > Phycisphaerae > Phycisphaerales > SM1A02 > JBEIUL01. The sequence goes on along the minus strand of JBEIUL010000045.1, from coordinate 6,498 downwards.
AGCCGGCCGAGTACGCGAGGCCCTCGTTCGACCGCACGCTCTGCATGATGCGGCTGCTGAACCCGCCGCCGCCGAGGATGTCGTTCATGACGATCATCGGGATGTAGTCGGGATCGTCCCGCTCGAGGGTCCGCAGGCCGATCGACACGCGGCCCTGCGGGATGTCCTTCTGGACGTACCGCACGCCGGGGGCCAGGTCGGCCGACGGCGCCGGCGGGTCGGGCACGGGCTCGCCCTTCGGCCAGCCGGCGAACGCCTTCTCGAGCGTGGCGAGCATCGCGGTCGGGTCGAAGTCGCCGCTCACCGCGATGATCACGTTCGCCGGGTGCATGATCCGGGCGTGCATCGAGCGCATCGCCTCGACGCCGATCGCGTCAAGGCTCGCCGCGGTCATCTGCCGGGCGTCGGGATGGTCCGGCCCGTTCACGATCGCCGCCCACTCGCGGGCCTGGATCGACTCGGCGTCGTCGTTCCGCTGCTTCATGCCCTCGAGGGCCTCGCCCTTCTGCACCGCGAGGCGCTCGGCGTCGAAGCCCGGGTTCCGCAGCATGTCCATGAAGAGGGCGAACGCCTCGTCGAAGTTCGAGCTGAGGGAGTTCAGGCTGGCCGACACGGTGTTGCCGCGGGCGCCGACGCCGGCGCGGGCCGCGAGGAAGTCGAACTTCTCGTCGAGATCGGCCGGCTTCACCGTCGCGGTGCCGCCCGCCCGCACCATCGCCGCGGTCATGCCCGCGAGCCCGGTCGCGTCGGCCGGGTCGAGGAACCCGCCGCCCTTGAAGGTCATGGTGAGGTTGATGAGCGGGAACTCCTTGCTCGGCGCCAGGTACACGGCGGTCCCGTCCGACAGCGTCGTGCGGTAGTCCTTCGCCTTGGGGGCGGTGAACTGGAGCGGGGCGAAGGTCAGGTCCTCGGGCCGCCTGGGCAGGTCGTCCTGGGCGATCGCCGGGGCGACGGGTCCGAGGACGAGCGAGGGCACGAGGGACGAGGCGAGCAGCAGGGCGGTTCGGTTCACGGTTCGTGGCATGGGAGTCACCGTTCGGTGCGTAGGTTCGGGAATCGTCGGATCAGTTCGTGCCGGCCTCGAGCTGCTGCAGCCGGGCCTCGAGCTTCTTGCGGAGGAAATCGAACACCGGCTTCATCTGCGGCGGGACCTGGGCGGCCTGGGCGTCCATCGCCCCCAGCTGCTGCCGGAGCATCGCCGGGTCCTTCATCGACTCGAGCTGCTTCAGCGCCTGGCGGGCCATCGCCTGCATCGGGGCGGGCAGGGCCGCGAGCTCGGCGTCGGCCTCGGGGGCGGCCCCGGCCTTGCGGAGGTACGTCGCGACCGCGCGGTTCTTCTCGCCGAAGTAGGTTCGGGCGACCCGCCGGATGTCGTCGGCGGTGACCGCCTGGATCTTCGCGTTCTCGGTGTTGATGTCCTTCCACGAGCTCATCGACTCGTACATGCCGAGCTGGATCATGAGGAAGAGGTTGCTCTGCAGGCGGCGGTACTGGTCGGCCGCGGCCTGGTTCTTCACCTTCTGCAGCTCGAGTTCCGAGACCGGCTCGTCCTGCAGCCGCTTGAGCTCGGCGTACCACGCCTCCTCGAGCCGCGCCGGCGTCGCGTCGCCCTTGGTCTCGCCGGTGAACGAGAAGGCTCCCGCGTACTTGCGGGAGTCCTGTCCCGACGAGGCACCCGAGGCGATCCCGGAACCCTCGACCATCGCCTTGTAGAGCCGCCCGGTGCGGCCGTTCAGCACGCTCGCCATCACGTCGAGCACGTACGAGTCCTTGTGGCCGTAGGGCACGGTGTGGTAGCGGATCTCGACCGACGGCTGGGCCTCGACCTCGGCGACCATCCGCATCTCGGCGACCTGCTGGTGCTCGAGGGTCACCACCGGCGGCGGCTCCATCTCGCCCTTCCGCAGCCGGCTGAAGTACCGCCCGATCATCGCCTTCGCCTCGGCGGGATCGAAGTCACCCACCACGAACCCGACCAGGTTGTTCGGGCGGTAGTAGATGTTCCAGTACTTCATCGCCTCCTCGATGGTGTACGAGTTGAGGTCGCTCGGCCAGCCGATCACCGGCCACGAGTACCCGCTCGACATCCAGAACATCGCGTCGAACTGCTCGTCGTAGATGCCGGTCGGCGTGCTCTCGGTCCGCAGCCGCCGCTCCTCGTGCACCACGTCGCGCTCCGAATAGAACTCGCGGAAGACGCTGTCGGCGAGGCGATCGCTCTCCATCCACGCCCAGAGCTCGAACTTGTTGCTCGGGACGGTGATGAAGTAGAAGGTCAGGTCGTAGCTCGTGAAGGCGTTCATGCCCGAGCCGCCGTTCTTCGTGTAGACGGTGTCGAACTCGTCCTTCACGATCGATGCGGCGTCCTTCTGGGACTGCTCGAGGCGGGCGATCTCGTCCGAGATCCGGCCCTTCTCGGCGTCGTCGTTCGCCTTGGCGAGGGCCTGCTTGAGCGAGCTGATCGCGTCACCCTCGAGCTTGCCCTGCTGGGCGTCCATCAGGGCCTTCAGCTCGGCCCGCGCCGCCCGCAGCTCGTCGGTGTCGTTCTCGGGATTCCACGGGTCGTCGATCTCGCCGGCGAAGTAGCGGGCGTACTGGTCGCGCCAGGTCAGCCCGTTGATGCGGTCGCGCACGTCCTTCTGGCGGAGGCGGTAGTCGGCGTCCTTCCTCGCGTCGCGGGTCCCGATGGTGTTGGTCCCCTTGAACATCATGTGCTCGAAGAAGTGGCTGATCCCGGTGATGCCGGGCCGCTCGTTCACGCTGCCGACCTTGGCGAGCCAGCCCGCCGAGATGGTGTTCGGCTGGTCGCGGCGGGGCACGAGGACGAACTTCATCCCGTTGGGCAGGGTGAACTCCTCGGCCTCGACCTGCTGGGCCCGGGCCTCGGTGGGCAGGGCGAGCAGGGCGGCGGCGAGGGCGAAGACGGCGAAAAACGGTCGGATCGGGGAACTTCGCACGGCGTGCTCCGAAGAAAGGGCGTCCGGGGAAAGGACGCGTTTATACCGGACGGTGGGCGGTCGGATGCCCGCCGGGAATCGTGGACCGTGGCGAATCCGCCGGGAAACGGTTCGCCCTCGCCCGAGGGCGGTCTAGATTGTCCTCGTCCGCCGCCGTCCGCCCGCCAAGGACCGATATGCCGCGAAGGTTCCTCCTCCTCCAGACCCTCCGGGCCGCCGCCCTCGCGCCGCTCGCGTTCGCGATGCCGGCCGAGGCGCAGTTTCGCGTCATGACCTGGAACGTCGCGCGGCTCTTCGGCGATGACGCCGCGGTCGCCGACGTCTTCGCCTCGGCGGCCGCCGACGATCGCCCGGGCTTCGCGACGGCGCCGCACCTGGTCGTGCTGCAGGAGGTCCGCGCCGTCGACGTGAACGCGATCGAGGCGATGCTCGACTCGATCGAGCCCGGGCTCGACTACGGCCGCGCGACCTTCACCACCAGCTCGACCGAGGACGGTGCCGGCGGGGCCCAGGCGCTCTTCTTCCGTTCCGACGCCTTCGTCGAGATCGCCTCGGGCCACCAGGACCTGAACACCGGGGCGAGCCGCAAGAGCGACCGCTGGCTGCTGCAGCCGCTCGGCTACTCGTCGACCGCGGCCCGGATCTACGTCTACTCGGCGCACCTCAAGGCCGGCAACACCACGGCCGACGCGGCCGAGCGGCTCGCCGGGGCCCAGGTGATCCGCGACAGCGCCGACGCGCTGCCCGCGGGCACGAACATCCTCTACGTCGGCGATTGGAACCTGTACTCGAACACCGAGGCCGCGTACCTGGAGTTCCTCTCGGCGGGGAACGGACGGGGCTTCGACCCGCTCGGCACCGGTGCGTGGACCGGCGCGGCGAACGCGATCAAGCAGACCCAGTCGCCCCGCGACATCTCGGCCGACGGCCTCATCGGCGGCGCCATCGACGACCGCTTCGACTTCCAGGTCTCGACCGCGTCGCTGCAGGACGGAGCCGGCATCTCGCTGATCCCCGGCACGTACCGCACGATGGGCAACGACGGGGCCCACTACAACCTCGCGGTGAACGCGGGGAACAACACGTATTTCCCCGGCCAGGTCGCCCGCTCGAACGCCCTCGCCGACCTGCTCTTCGCGGCGAGCGACCACCTGCCGATCCTGTCCGACTTCACGGTGCCCGCGATCATGGGCGCGACGCTCGACGCGAGTTTCGGCCGCGTGATCCAGGGCGCGCCGCTCGCGGTCCCGCTGCGCGTCACCAACGCCGCCGAGGTCGTGACGCCGGTCGGGGTCGATCCGCTCGCGTTCGCGGTGACGACGTCGGGCGCGTTCCTAGGGACGTTTTCGGGAACCGCGCCGCTCTCGCCCGCGACGACGACCGTCTCGATCCCGGTCTCGACCGCGACGGTCGGGACGATCTCGGGCACCGCGACCGTCACCACCGCGAACCAGGCCGCCCAGAACCCGTCGATCGTGCGCTCGGCCGGCGGCACGGTCGTGCGCCGCTCGAACCCGTCGTTCTCGCCGAAAGCCGACGTGAACGCCCGCACCGTCGCGGTCGCGGCGACCGCGGGCGGCCCGCCCGTGACCGTCGAGGTGACGATCGCGAACCACGGCTTCACCGCGCTCCAGTCGACGCTCGACGTCGACGTCACGCTCGGTCTCGGCGGCGGCGTCACCCTCGGCGCCCCGCTGCCGCAGGCGATCGGCGCGACGCCGGGGACGCTCGCGCTGCGTCTCGATCCGGCTTCGCTCGTTCCCGGCGCGATCGTCCGCGACCTGACCGTGGTCACGAGCGACGAGGACATCCCCGGCGAGGACTCGGCGTCGCTCGCCCTCCGCCTCGAGATCACGGTCGCCCCGGGCGGCAACCCCGCCGACCTCGACGGCGACGGCCACGTGAACGCCACCGACCTCGCCCGGCTGCTCGGCAACTGGGGCGGCCCCGGCGAGGGCGACCTCGACGGGAACGGCTCGGTCGGGGCCGAAGACCTCGCGATCCTGCTCGGCGCCTGGGGTTGACCGCATCCGGACCCGAATCACCCGACGAAACCCACGACCATGAAGCCCCTCGCCCCCGTCCTGCTCGCCGCCCCCGTCCTGCTGGCCGCCGCCGTCGCCGCCGCCGACACCGCCGCGTTCAATCCCGCGAAGGACAACACCCTCATCGAGCACCCGACCGGCGCCTACTCGAGCGCCCTCTCGAGCTACTTCTTCGCCGGCCGCGTCGGCACCAACGGGGCCGGGAGCTTCCGCCGCGGCCTGGTGAGGTTCGACCTCTCGGCGATCCCGCCGGGCTCGACGGTGACCTCGGTCTCGCTTCGGCTTTACTGCTCGGCCGCGGGCGTCACCACGCAGTACCCGATCGCCCTGCATCGCCTGCTCGCCTCGTGGGGCGAGGGCACTTCGCTCGCCTTCGGCGGCGGCGGCGCGGCGTCGACCCCGGGTGATGCGACCTGGGTCAACCGCTTCCATCCCGGCCAGCCGTGGACGACCCCCGGCGGCGACTTCGTGGCGACGGCCAGCGCCAGCCGCAACGTGGGGGGCCAGGGCTTCTACACCTGGACCACGACCGCGGGCATGGTGGCCGACGTCCAGCAATGGGTGAACAACGCCGCGACGAACCACGGTTGGCTCTTCAAGGGCAACGAGCTGACGCAGCAGAGCGTGAAGCGGTTCGACTCGCGCGAGGCCGGCGCCACGACGCGGCCGCAGCTCACCGTGACCTTCACGCCGCCTCCGCCGCCGAACCCCGCCGACCTCAACGGCGACGGCGTCGTGAACGCCGCCGACCTTGCGACGCTGCTGGCGAACTGGAGCACGCCGGGCCCGGGCGATCTCGACGGCGACGGCACGGTGGGGTCGAGCGACCTCACGATCCTGCTCGCGGCGTGGACGGCGTGAGGCCTGCGGCGGTTCCGGTCCGATACCCGAGGTGAATCGAGGCGTCGAAGCCGGCCGGCGGACGCTCGAAGTCCGTGGGGTCTGTTTGCTTTGCGACATCGACCGGACGAGATTATGTTCGTCGGGCGGTGATCTCCGTCGCCCCCCAGGAGCCTCTCATGAAGCGATGCCCGATCGTCGGTTGGATGGTTGGCCTTGTCGCGTGCCTGACCTCGCTGAATCCCGCGGCCGGTCAGGCGTGCCGCAGCGACGTCAACCAGGATGGGGTGGTCAACTCGATCGATCTGGCCTACCTGCTCGCCGACTGGGGCGTGTGCGTGCCGCCGGCCACGGTCGAGTCGTTTTCGCCGAAGCAGGGCGGCATTCTCGGCGGCACGCTGCTGACGATCACCGGAACGAACCTGCAGCAGACCTCGGTCGTGAAGGTCGGCGGCGTCGCATGCACCGGCCTGATCATCGTCTCGCCGACGACCGTGAAGGCGGTGACGCCGCCCGGCCCCGCAGGCGAGGCCGAGGTCACGGTGACGACCCCCGCGGGCACGGTGACGGCGGGAACGGTGTTCGCCTATCAGGCGCTGTCGGCGAGCTCGGTGACGCCGAACGCGGGGATCTTCTCGGGCGGCACGCCGATCACG